>NZ_JCAXET010000007.1:0-284108 GCF_059758525.1 Metabacillus sp. GQ13 | reverse complement strand
AGGAAAAAGTGAACTTCTTTTTCCACTACCTAAATCCCCCAAAAAATCCCTAATCATAAGTTCCACACTAGGAAAAAGTGCAGTTCTTTTTCCTTACGCAATGGGGAAAATACCTTTCTACTTTAAAATGCGTCTGTTTCCCTCGTTGTTGCGTCCATTCTCTACTTTGTTGCATCTAAATGGACTCTTATTACGTTTGTTTCCACTTTAACGCGTTTGTACAGACTCTCATTACGTTCTTTCCCATTTATCGTATTTGAAGGAGTGGATGTACATAAATATCCCTAACACTTCCTAGAAGCCTTACATACATCATCTGTCAAACCACGTTCCAATAGAAAAAGGACAATGACAGTGTAGCTCCATCATTGTCCTTATAATTAAGTATCAGAATATATATGCGCTTTTCATGGTGTCTAGCTCCAGACGCCCAGCGACTTCTGAACTTCACCCTCCTCCTTACGATAAGTCAACATCGAATCGCTATCGCTCTTCGTGTTTCCTTTATCTCATACGGAGCGCTCCAGTTCATCCGTAGCTGAACGGGCGGCTTGCGCTTTTCATGGTGTCTAGATCCAGGCTCCCAGCGACTTCTGAACTTCACTCTCCTCCTACGATAAGTCAACATCGAATCACTTGCGCTCATCGTGTTTCCTTTATCTCATACGGAGCGCTCCCGTTCATCCGTAGCTGAACGGGAGACTTGCGCTTTTCATGTTAGTCCATCCATACGTCTCCATCCTTATAGGTCATTTGCTCAGGGTAGCGAAGGTTTAGTACCTCCTCTTGTGTTTTGATTGACGGCGGCTTGGTAGATAATGATACCACCACGTTTGTAATGATTGCCGCTGTTGCTCCAAAGACACCGGCTCCTGTGTCGATGATTCCTGCTATGGAAAAGCCTCCGTATTTTGAAGCTAAGATATACGTTAATGTGACCGCTAAGCCAACAAGCATTCCTGAAATAACGCCCGCTGTGTTCGATCGTTTCCACCAGACGCCAATTAATAGCGCTGGGAAGAATGTACCTGATGCAAGGGCAAAGGCCCAAGCTACAATTTGCGTAATAGCACCAGGAGGATTTAACGCGATCAAGCCCGCAAATAATGTAGCAATAACAATCGACCAACGAGCAACTGCTAATCGTTTCTTTTCGGTTGCATTTGGCCTCAGAACACGGTAATAAATATCGTGTGCAAAGGAAGATGAAATGGAAATCATTAAGCCACCTGCTGTAGATAATGCTGCAGCCATTGCACCTGCTGCTACTAAACCAATAACAAACATCCCTAAATTGGCAATTTCGGGTGTAGCCATGACGACAATGTCATTGGAAATAATCAATTCACTCCACTGTAAGATCCCATCACCATTTCCATCAGCAATTTGCAGCTTTCCGGTATTTACCCATGATTCCGTCCATGAAGGTAATTCTGAGAGTTTTTTACCAGCAACATTTGTCATTAAAATAAACCTAGAGAATGCTGCATACGCTGGTGCTGATAAATATAAAATTCCGATAAACAAAAGTGCCCAAGCTCCAGACCATCTAGCAGCTTTCATTGTTGAAACGGTGTAAAAGCGCACAATAACATGTGGGAGCCCTGCCGTTCCAGCCATTAACGTAAACATTAATGCTAAGAACTGCCATTTCGTCCCATTTGTAAACGGTGCGAAGTATTCAGAAATTCCTAGCTGTCTATCAAGTACACCCATTTCCTCGACAATTTTTCCATAGGATAGCCATGGTGCTGGGTTATTCGTTATTTGTAGGGACATGAAAATAACAGGAATAAGATAGGCAATAATTAATATGATATATTGTGCTACTTGCGTCCATGTAATTCCTTTCATTCCACCAAATGCTGAATAGATGGCAATTAACACAACGCCGATCATCGTTCCTACCTTCGCATCAATCTCAAAAAGTCGGCCAATAACAACTCCTGAGCCTGATAATTGTCCGATTGAATAGGTAAAACTGATAATAATTGTACAGATTGCAGCGATCACCCGTGCGTAATGACTATTGTATCGATCTCCAATAAACTCAGGTACTGTGTAACGACCATACTTACGTAGCTGTGGTGCTAATAGGAACGTAAGAAGGAGATACCCACCAGTCCAGCCCATTATGTATGCTAGCCCATCAAATCCTAACAGCATAATCGTTCCAGCCATCCCAATAAACGAGGCCGCACTCATCCAGTCCGCACCAATTGCCATCCCATTAAAAATCGGTGGTACACCACGACCAGCTACATAAAAATCCGAAGTCTCCTTCGCTGTATTATAAATAGCAATTCCTATATATAAAGCAAACGTTAACAAAATAATCGTTAATGACACTAAAAATTGTCCGTCCAATGTAGATCCCCCTCCACAGTAGCCCTTATCGTATCAACACAACATCTAACATGTAAGCGAACACTTCATACACTCGCTACTACACTTCAATAGTAGTGCCATTTAATGATCAACAGCTTTACCAGCACTAAGCAATTTATTTTTACTTTCATCGATTCCATACTTTCGATCAATTGAATCACTTAGACGTGCGTTAATAAATAATAAGAGAATAAATATGACAACAGCACCTTGGGCTCCCATAAAGTAATGAAAAGGAAAGCCATTAATTGTGAATCCACTAAAAAATTCTGCAAATAGAACGACCCCAAATGAAGAGAGAAAACCGATCACCAAAAAGATAACAATATTTCGTGTCCGCTCTTTAAAGTATGCGTCAGCCACTTTCTTATCAATTTTTTTCTTCATACAGCCACCTCCAGATTGATTTTAAGATAAGCTAAGTATAAACTTTACTGTTTCAAAAAATGGTGCTGGTACAAGCGCTATTTGTACAACGAAGTAGACTAGTAGTGATAGGATAGGTATAAGTAAAAATTGAGGTTTACGTTTTCTCAAGCCCATTACTAGGCTAAATCCGGTGATAACTAGCATCAGTATTAATATTGTCAATAACATTACCCTCCCTATGTAAGCGTTGCCATTTCATGAATAACGAATTACACCTCCTATTCATTTATGGTGTATCATATAATTGATTTGACTAGTATTATTATGAAGCCCTCACTATATAAGGTCAATATATATGTGGTAAAAAAGGTAATTGAATGCTATTTTTCGCTCGACATGTTTCGAGGGTAACTGATAGTTACTAATCCGTTTTTGGAGGGATTAAATGAAACGATTTATCTACTCTATCTACCTCATCTTATTTGTAAGCTATCTTTCTTTACTATGTTATTTGTTATTTCTTTCAGCTTACAGAGTATCTGTTAATGGCTTACTAACCTATAACCTCGTCCCATTTAAAACGATAGTAGGCTACTTTGCTCATTTTACCCATCTGTCTCTCACCGATCAATTTGTCGGGAATATTCTTGCATTTGTTCCCTTTGGTTTTTTCCTGCCGTTATTGTCGATTAGACTACGTTCCTCTTTCATCTTAATCGTTGGACTAACGTTTGGAAGTTCCTTATTGGTTGAGGTCATTCAGTTTTTTACACGCGTTGGTGCTTTTGATGTCGATGATTTGCTATTGAATACAATTGGCGGTATAGTTGGTTATTTTTTATCGAGGGTTTATCTTAGTCTATTTCACTCTTCTAAACAAAAAAATCGAGGCTGTTCTCAACTTAATTGAGTTCAACCTCGTATCAGATCGTTTATGAATTTAGAGTTGTATTTGATGCTTCAGGCTCATTAGATTGTTCGCTACCTTCAGTTTCTTCCTTTTCAGCATCTTTATCTGCTTCTGGAGATTCTTCCCTTTCAGCATCCTTATCTGCTTCTGGAGATTCTTCGGTAGACTTGTCATCTGATCCTACGTCATCTTTTGGAGTGGTAGTATCTTCTTTTGGAGCTTCAGCATCTTTATCTGGAGCTTCCTCTTGAGTAATTTCCTCTTGAGTCACTTCTTCTTTAGTAGCTTCCTCAATGGATGTTACCGGCTTATCCATGAATGTTAGAGGGTTAACAGCTGTATCATTTTGACGAATTTCAAAATGTACATGAATGCCATCCTCTTCATTATAAAGATTTGTACCAGCTTTACCGATTGGTTCACTTTGTTCAACCTTATCGCCAGCTTGTACAGTAGTTTCTGCTAAAGACTGATAAACAGTTACAATATCGTTCTCATGCTCAATTTCAACGATATTTCCGAGGATTGGATCCTTCTTAGCAACTGTTACTGTACCACTTAGTGATGCAACAACATCAAACTCTTTTTGATCTTCTCTAGCAATATCGATCCCCTTGTTCATTCTATAAGAATTCTCATAGTAAACAAGTGCTGCTTCCTGATCTTCAGTTGAAGCGTTTGGATCATAAAACTTTTTGACAACATTGACTGCATCTGGATCTAGTGCAGGCATTTTGATATTTTCCTTTAGCGCATTTACCTCTACAGCTTCGGGATTATCCATTGCATTTTCTTCTTGTTCAGAAGATAGTAAATCCTCTGCTACATCATTGCTAATGTTTTGATACCATAATACTGCTGTAAGGATAACTGCTGCACTCATTAGGTAAATTGCCGGAAATACCCAACGTTTTCTAAAAAATTGTTGAACCTTTGTTTGAGAAGTACGTTTCTTTTCTTCCTCTCTCATTCTATCATCACCTCAAAAACCATTCTGATCAGATTTGCAGTATTATATACATATCCTAAAAAACTTTTTTAAAATTTAGTATGTGTATTGTTTATAATAATATGTATGGAATATTTAAATTTTTTAATTATGTAGGATAGAACCGCTTCATTATTGGGTTTTCTCTCTCTAACAATTATAAAAAAGGAGTTCATTGCATGAAGAAGTTAGTTTTTACTTTATTCCCAATTTTGTATATGATTCTTATTTGGGTCTTATCAAGCAATCCCGCTGATGCGATTGTTAATACACCATTTTCATTTGATTCTCTATTAAAAGAATCGCTACATTTAATTGAATTTGCCATTCTTTATTGGTTAATTGCCCTCGCATGTATGGTCAACGGTAAATGGACTGAGCGTGCCAGCATGATCGCAGCCTCGATTGCCATCCTTTATGGGTTAACAGATGAAATCCACCAATCGTTTGTACCAGCTCGTTCAGCAACTGTCATCGACTTTGTAAAGGACACGATAGGCGTTGGAGTTTCTTATTTGATTGCGAGGAAGCTCTTTTCAAAAAAAGGAAAAAGCTCTAAACCTTAGAAAAATCGGTCCCTGGATTTTTCTTTTAGGCTCTTTTTTAAAAGTCTGTTGCTCTAGAACGAATAAAAATCGGCTTTTGGATTTTTATATCTAAATTGAAGCTATGTCCAAAGGGATATCAGAGTAATTTAGCGAAAAGAGCACGAAGATATCCTTAAAGTACTTTAGTACTTGGTACGGAAAACAACAACCTTTGCGAAAAGAGCCTTCTTTTATAATTAATTATACTTTCATATTAAAAGAAAAAGTAACAACACGAAAAGAGCCCTATATTAGGCTAAATTTATATACTTAGATCCTTACTTTGTAATTAATCTCCTTTAAAACAAACAAAAACCAAAAAAAGTAAAGGGACCAACCCCTTTACTTTTTCGCCATATATTTAGTTAAAAAAGGTTCTACCTCTGTAACCGCCGTTCCCTTATAATAGTGTGAGACAATATCTTTATAACTTTTTCCCCCTTCAGCCATGAAGTTTGCCCCGTATTGGCTCATTCCAACACCATGCCCAAATCCCTCCGTTTCGATGACAACAGAGTCACCTTTGATCTCCCAGGTGAAGTCGGAGGATCTTAATTCAAGTTTTTCTCTCACTTCACGACCGGTAAACTTTTTCCCGTCTACTTCTACAGTTGCAACACGTTTTCCTGGAGTTAAAGCGGTTATTTTCCCGACAGACCCCTTGGATCCGATTGAAACACCTAATTTATTTTCAAACTCCTTTATTGAAACGATCTTTTGATCATAAAATTTAGGAGATTTCTGATCCCATGTACTCTCAACACTTTTCAAATATGGAAATGCTTCCTGCCAATACGCTTCAGAATTTTCTGTATAGCCATTACTTGTGGAAAAGAACAGAGCATCGATTGGCTTATTGTCATATGTAAGAATCGTTCCTTGGGTTGCCGCTACAGCCTCTGTGATCTTATTTAGCTTCCATGTATAATCTTTTCCCCAAATTCCTTTTAGTTCTTCAAGGTTCTTATAGACCTGGTGCATTTGAGTATCTGTAACGACAGACCCTTCAGGTGCACTCAATGCCTGTTCGTTCATAATCTGTTTTGTGATATATGTTCGTGCAGCCAAGGCCTGTGCCTTTAAAGCCTCTGTTTCAAACTCCGCAGGCATCTCTGAGGCAACTACCCCAATCACATATTCTTCTAACGGGATATTTTGTATTTCTTTTGATTCGCTTCGGTAGACAGCCACTGCAACTGGTGATTCTGCTAACACAGGAATTTCATCCTTTTTCGTTATTGATAGCTCTTCACCTAATTTTCCCTTGGATTGATCCATAAAAGGAGCAACTAGTAATGTGGGGATTAGTAGAATGATGATAAATAATCCTCCTAGAGCAAAGAGAACTGGTTTAATTGGTTTCATGTGTAAGGCCTCCAATAAGATTTAGGTTGAATGTTTGAATGTCTACAATCATCTTATGGGCTGGGACAAGCAATTATGACAGGAAAGTACTCCGGCTAACAAACTTTTACGATAGATGGTAAAGCTAAGCTAAGTAAGGATTTTAAGTATGAAAAAGAGGAGCAAAGTTTCTTAGTGGGGTGAATAAACATATAGAAAAAGGCTACTTGAAAGAAATAGCCTTTTTAGATGTATACTGTTTTCGCAAAGAGTGTTGGTTTCCGTACAAAGTACTAATCTACACGTTTTAAGTGTATCTTCGTGCTCTTTTCTCTAAATGACTCTACTATCTCTTTGACATTGCTTCAATTTAGATCATAAAAAACCCAAAAGTCGATTTTTAATCGGACTAGAGCAACAAACTTTTAGAAAAGAGCCTAGATGCCAAAATATCCTGTAGAATTTTTCCACATTACGAAAGAAAAATGTATATATTTTTAGTAATATAGGTACTCTAGTAAAGTCGTAAACAAAAGTGCAAGCGCCTTGACCAGCCTTAGGCAAATAAGAGGCTCTAGGTGTTAATTCATGAGTGGTTTATGATCTAGGAAAAAGTGGTTTTCTTTTTCCCTCGAGGGGCTAGGCATCCGACCTTTTCAAAGTTGGACTACTGCCAAAGCTTTTTTCAAGTTTTCTCTCTAGTCATTAAAAAAAGCAGTAGCCAGTTAAGACTTCTGCTTCTTTTATGAAGGCATATAATTAATCTGATACAGCTGCTTGCTGGTCAGACTTTATCGGCATTTCTTCTTTCACACGTTCAATGTCAGCACCAATGCCAGCAAGTTTAGTGTGGAAGTCTACATATCCTCTATCAAGATGTTTCAGTTCTGTAACTCGTGTATGGCCTTCTGCACATAAACCAGCAAGAATTAATGCTGCACCAGCACGTAAATCTGTAGCAGCAACTTCTGCACCTTGCAAGACAACCGGTCCATTAATAATAACCGAACGTCCTTCAATCTTAATCGCACCATTCATACGACGGAATTCTTCCACATGCATGAAACGATTTTCGAAAACAGTTTCTGTAATCATACTTGTGCCTTTTGCTTGTAGAAGCAAAGCCATCATTTGTGATTGCATATCTGTTGGAAAACCAGGATGTGGCATTGTCTTAATATCAATTGGCTTTAATTTATCTGGACCAATGATACGAAGACCGTCTTCTTCTTCTATTATAGTAACTCCCATTTCTTCCATCTTAGCAACAAGAGATGTTAAGTGTTCTGGAACAGCTCCTCGAACTAAAACATTTCCACCAGTTATAGCAGCAGCAACCATAAATGTTCCAGCCTCAATTCGGTCTGGAATAATTGTATGTTTTGCTCCTTTAAGCGCTGGAACACCTTCAATACGGATCGTACCTGTACCTGCACCACGAATGACTCCACCCATTGCGTTGATGTAATTCGCTAAATCAACAATTTCTGGCTCTTTAGCACAGTTTTCAATAACTGTTGTACCCTTTGCAAGAGATGCAGCCATAATAATGTTTTCAGTAGCACCAACACTTGGGAAATCAAGGTAAATTTTTGCACCTTTAAGTCTTCCGTCTACTTCTGCCTCAATAAAGCCGTTTCCGACCTTAATTGAAGCTCCCATTGCTTCAAAACCTTTTAAGTGTTGATCAATTGGACGAGATCCAATTGCACAACCACCAGGTAATGCAACACGTGCACAACCGTTACGAGCTAAAAGTGCTCCCATAACTAATACTGACGCACGCATTTTTCGTACATATTCAAACGGTGCTTCCGTTGATAGCTCTTTAGATGCATCTACAATTACTTGATTATTTTCAAAGTGGACGTCTGCGCCTAAATGTCGCAGAACTTCATTAATTGTATACACATCGGAGAGCGTAGGTACATCACAGATTATGCTTTTCTCTTCACTTGCTAACAAAGATGCAGCGATAACAGGTAAAACGGCATTTTTTGCTCCCTCTACTTTTACAGTACCGTTTAGCTTTCGACCGCCACGGACGATGATTTTTTCCAAAGTATTCCCCTCCGCGTCCCGATTTCTCTATATTAATATTCAGACGTAATGATTGGTGTTCCTACAACGACCGTAGTTTTATCGCCCAATCCGTCAGTTCTCAAGGCAATTTGAATGTTCATTTCATTGTTTGTGGTTGGAATAAAATCTTCCCATTCTGTTGTTTTAGCTGATATTGAGAGAAAATTCTTTTCCCGAAGTTGTTCAATTTGACTAGCTTCAAATTCCTTCAGCAAATGATTTGACTTTTCATACAAACTAATGTTCATCATATCACCAATAGATCCTTTCACACAAGCAAAAGTTGTAGAATCTCCATGAAAGATGTCGAAAGCTTGTTGTTGGAAATAGTCATTCATTTTATTCCAGTTTTTTTGCATGTCCATGCCTTTAACCTCATAAAGGATATACGACTGTGAATAATCGTTTGTGAGGGTAGTAAGAATTTGAAGCTTCTCAGTTATATTTCTTTTCTCATTTTTAAAAATACCGATTGCTTTATACACCTTATTATCTTGGACGAACTTCCAATTATAATGACGATATTGCTTTGCAAGAAGTTTCACTTCATTGATTGTTTTTTTCTCGACATTTTTTTTCGAGTATAAGGACCATTCATCAATATGGATCTTCTGATTCTCCATACCTGTAGCTATTCGTGATATTTTTGAATCATTTCCTTCTGCTCCTATATGATTAGCCACCAAGGTGAATACAATAAACATCGTTAAAACCACTGTCATTATCTCTATCTTTTTCATATATGGTCACTTCCTCTCCTTAGTAACATTGTTACCGGATAAGAAATCCCCATACGTGGAAAGAGTCGTCAAAATTAGACATTCCATTAATGATTAGGATGATACAAATTGCTAAAACTAGCAAGAAGCCTCCTTTAAGCTACTAACTACCGATAAAACACTTGTTTCAAATTTCAAATCAGGCAAGTATCACTTTCCTTAGGGTTGCTCTATGTATGTCATACCCCGTTCAAAATACCTACAAACTAATTCAGAAAAAATAATGGACAAGCTTCGTTCACAAACAGCTTTAAAACAAGATAGGTAGCTGTTGCGCCCATAATAAATAATCTAGGAAAAAGTTACTCACCATTGATCCGATCGCAATTGTCAAAAGGATTAAAAGAGTTTTAGCTTGGATTACTTTGCCCGTCTTGATCCATTTTTCGATGTTCAAAGCTTGTAATGCCCACCAGGTTACAATCATGAAGGCAATATGTACAAGCATACTAATTAAAGCCATCTGGCCATAATCGGGCATCTGATCATCCCTCCACTTAATCATATAGCTGTTTCATAAAATTCATTTTTAACGTTTTAGTTTCTGTAAAAAATTAAAATGTCTTTATTACAAGAACCTACTATCTGTAAATGAACTCTTAAAACACAAAGCAATTTAAATCATACAATATTTCTTCAAAAAAACAAGTTTCTAATTGACTAAAAGCAAAAATAAGTTCCTTTCCAATTTTATCCTCAAGACATTCCCTTGATCATTATATATAAAATTGGAGGTAACATGATTGATTATTATATTTAATAAAAATTTAATGAATAGTGGTTATATTTACAGTAGGCAAATAAAGTTACAATTTTATCCAACTCTTTTAGTTTACTATACATTTTGAGTTATTGGCTGATATCATATGTATAATTTGTTACAATATCTCTGATTTTAAGTATCGATTGTTCATTTTTTGAGGGCCGCAAATACAATTCAATATGATGTGGGTTCTTAGCTACTTTAAGGCTGTTATAAGAGTAATATAAAGCGAAGTTATATAATAGGTCGTTTTAAGACTCAAATTGAAAACAAGCACTCCTAGAGTGGTTAGACGTCTATCTTTTAAAATATCGATTAAACCTTGGGATTCATATTTTTCCCAAATGAACAGTGCTTCGCTATCATTTGCTACTGGATTTCTCTAGTATTCAAAAGATTTGGTAGATCGTCTAATCGTTTTAGTTAATGGCTCTGTTAAAATTAAAGGTTGATTTCCGTTCCAAACATTCACTTTCCATCAACAACATGCTTTAACATAGCCTAGATAATAAATAACCTTCGTGCTATTCGCTGATATAAATAATTGTTTCTGTAGGGTACTTATTCGTACAAATAAAAACCAATTTTACTATATCTATGAACAACACATGTTTAAAAAGAGCCAATAAAAAAGGATGGTATGTGAGCAACTAGTTGCTGATACCATCCTTTTCCTATTATTTCGTTACGTTTAAACGGTTGATTGCACGACGAAGTGCTAATTCAGCCCGTTTAAAATCGATTTCATCTGTTTTATGATTTAGACGCTCTTCAGCACGTTTCTTAGCTGCTTCTGCACGAGACACATCAATGGACTCTGCTTTTTCAGCTGTTTGAGCTAAAATCGTTACATTATCAGGACGTACTTCAATAAAGCCGCCACTAACAGCAACGTATTCAGTGCCGCTCCCTTGCTTTAGGCGAACTGCTCCAATTTCTAATGGCGCAACCATAGGAATATGACCTGGTAAAATTCCAAGCTCACCACTTTGAGCTTTTACACTCACCATTTCTACGTCTGCATCGTAAACTGGGCCATCGGGAGTAACGACATTGACTAATACTGTCTTCATACTCATACCCTCCTAGGTCCCAAAATTAGGCTTCTACACCCATTTTCTTAGCATTTTCGATTACATCTTCAATACGACCTACTAAACGGAACGCATCCTCTGGAAGGTGATCATACTTACCTTCTAGAATCTCTTTGAAGCCACGAACTGTTTCTTTAACAGGAACATATGAACCTTCTTGTCCTGTAAATTGTTCAGCAACATGGAAGTTTTGAGAAAGGAAGAACTGAATACGACGAGCACGTGAAACCGTTGACTTGTCTTCATCATTAAGCTCATCCATACCAAGAATCGCGATAATATCTTGAAGCTCTCTATAACGTTGCAATGTTTGTTGTACTTGACGAGCGACAGCATAATGCTCATCTCCAACGATATCAGGTGACAGTGCACGTGAAGTTGAAGCAAGAGGATCCACCGCTGGGTAAATACCCATTTCAGATAATTTACGCTCAAGGTTTGTTGTTGCATCTAAGTGAGCAAATGTTGTTGCAGGAGCCGGATCCGTATAGTCATCGGCAGGAACATAAATTGCTTGAATAGATGTAACAGAACCTACATTAGTAGATGTGATACGCTCTTGTAATTGACCCATTTCTGTTGCCAAGGTTGGTTGGTAACCAACGGCAGATGGCATACGACCAAGTAGGGCAGAAACCTCTGAACCTGCTTGAGTAAAACGGAAAATATTATCCATGAAGAAAAGAACGTCTTGTCCTTGATCATCACGGAAATATTCAGCCATTGTAAGACCAGTTAATGCTACACGCATACGTGCACCAGGTGGCTCATTCATTTGACCGAATACCATCGCTGTCTTCTTGATAACTCCAGAGTCCGTCATCTCATAGTAAAGGTCATTTCCTTCACGAGTACGCTCTCCAACACCAGCGAATACGGAAATACCACCGTGTTCTTGTGCGATGTTGTTAATTAACTCCTGGATTAATACAGTTTTACCTACACCGGCACCACCGAATAGACCGATTTTACCACCTTTAATATAAGGAGCAAGTAAGTCTACAACTTTAATTCCAGTTTCAAGAATTTCAACTTCTGTTGAAAGTTGATCAAACTTAGGTGCTTCCCTGTGAATAGGATCACGACGAGCACCTGCTGGAATTGGTTCATTAAGGTCAATGCTATTACCTAACACGTTAAATACACGACCTAATGTAAGATCACCTACTGGAACAGAAATAGGTGCACCTGTATCAAGAACATCCGTACCACGCACAAGTCCGTCTGTAGAAGACATAGCAACTGTACGTACAGAATCGTCACCTAAGTGTAGGGCAACTTCTAAAGTTAAATCTATACCGACTCCCTGTTCAGTCGTGTCAGTTTTAATTGTAAGGGCATTATAAATGTCTGGAAGCTGACCTCTTTCGAACTTTACGTCAACAACCGGACCCATAATTTGAGTAATGCGTCCTTTATTCATCGATTTCCCTCCTTATCTGAAAAGCGGAAGACGCCTGCTTATCGGCGACAAGAATAAGACGAGCCTCTCAGAAAGGTGCTCTTTACCTTTCAGAGAGGATTGGCTTATGACTCGAGCCGATGGCGCCTGGAGCTAGACACTAATCTAAGTACAAAATACATAAAATTTTTCACCTATTCTAATGCCGCCGCTCCGCCAACAATTTCTGTGATTTCTTGTGTAATCGCAGCTTGTCGTGCGCGGTTGTATGTCAATGTAAGACCATTAATAAGTTCTTTCGCATTGTCAGTTGCATTTTTCATAGCTGTCATTTGTGCTGCATGCTCAGAGGCTTTACTATCTAGTAATGCCCCGTAGATGAGACTCTCAGCATATTGTGGTAACAACACTTCTAAAATATCAGTTTGGTTCGGCTCATATTCATATGAAGTTTGTTTGTTTTGATTTGAAGAAATTTCCGATAGTGGAAGGAGCTTCTTCTCTGTAACCTCTTGTTGGATCGCACTTACAAAGTGGTTATAGTATAGATATAGTTCATCATATGAACCATCAATGAACATATTTACTGTATTACTTGCAATATCCTTAATACTAGCAAAAGATGTATCATCACTAACGCCAGTGATTTCAGAGATTACATTTATTCCACGCTTCTTAAAGAATTCACGCCCCATTTTACCAATTGCAATGACAACAACCTCATCTTTCGACTGTTGGCGCTTTTCAATTGCTTGGTAAACAGCACGTAAAACACTACTGTTGAATGCTCCTTTTAATCCACGGTCTGACGTAATCACTAAATAAGCAGTACGTTTAACCGGTCTGCTTTCTAGCATTGGATGAGTAACATCAGAATTACCACTTGCAATGCTTGCAACAACCTCTTGTATCTTATTCATATAAGGTACAAATTTCTTTGCATTTGCTTCTGCGCGGCTAAGCTTTGCAGTTGCAACCATTTGCATTGCCTTTGTGATCTGGCTAGTCTTTTTTGTTGAAGTAATTCTTGACTTAATGTCGCGTAATGATGCCAAAGGGTCTCACCACCTTTTATTTAAAATCATCAGAATTAGTGAAAAGCAGCAGCGAACTTTTACATTTGGACAAATAAGAAAACTCTCTCTAATTTAGAGGTTAATCTTCTTAATTTCCTCGAAAGATGATAGACGCTAATGCTTACCACTAAAACTAGTTATCTTGAATGTTTAGGATACTTACTCAGAAACAGCGAAGGTCTTCTTGAATCCTTCTATTGCTGCCTTCATCTCTTCATCTTTTGGTAATCCGCCAGTTGTACGAATTTCTTCAAGTAGTGCTGCGTGATTTTGATCTAAATATCCGTTAAATTCATCTTCAAAGCGAGTAATATCAGCTACAGGGATATCATCTATGAAGCCACGGGTTAACGCATATAGGATTGTTACTTGTTTTTCTACTTTTAATGGTTTGTTTAAACCTTGTTTCAGTACTTCAACAGTACGTGCACCACGGTTTAATTTTGCTTGTGTTGCTTTATCAAGGTCTGATCCGAACTGAGCAAATGATTCAAGTTCACGATAAGAAGCTAGATCTAGACGTAAAGTACCAGCAACCTTCTTCATCGCTTTAACTTGTGCAGAACCACCAACACGAGAAACAGATAAACCTGCATTAATCGCTGGACGTACGCCAGAGAAGAAGAGGTCAGACTGAAGGAAGATTTGTCCATCAGTAATCGAGATAACGTTAGTCGGAATATAAGCCGATACGTCACCAGCCTGTGTCTCAATGAATGGCAATGCAGTTAATGAACCTGCACCTTTTGCATCACTTAATTTTGCAGCACGCTCAAGTAAGCGAGAATGCAAGTAGAACACATCACCAGGGTATGCTTCACGACCCGGAGGACGGCGAAGTAATAATGAAAGCTCACGATATGCCGAAGCTTGTTTCGTAAGATCATCAAAAACGACAAGAACGTGCTTACCGTTATACATGAACTCTTCTCCCATTGTTACACCCGTATAAGGAGCTAGGTATAACATTGGTGCTGGTTGTGATGCTGAAGCAGTAACAACAATAGTGTAATCTAATGCCCCGTGCTTACGTAGTGTTTCAACTACTCCACGAACGGTAGATTCCTTTTGACCAATCGCAACATAGATACAAACCATATCTTGATCCTTTTGGTTCAAGATTGTATCAATTGCTACAGATGTTTTACCTGTTTGACGGTCACCGATAATTAACTCACGTTGTCCACGTCCAATAGGTACAAGTGCATCAATCGCTTTAATACCTGTTTGAAGTGGTTCATGAACAGATTTACGATCCATTACACCAGGTGCTGGACTTTCGATAGGTCTTGTTTTTGTTGTTTCAATCGGACCTAGTCCATCAACTGGTTGTCCCAATGAGTTTACAACACGACCGATTAACGCTTCACCTACAGGAACCTCCATGATGCGTCCTGTACGGCGTACTTCGTCACCTTCACGAATATCTGTGAAAGGTCCTAAGATAATAATACCAACGTTATTTTCCTCAAGATTCTGAGCCATACCCATAACGCCATTTGCGAATTCTAAGAGCTCTCCAGCCATGACATTGTCGAGGCCATGAGCACGAGCGATACCATCACCTACTTGGATTACAGTACCTACATCACTAACCTCTATATCAGACTGATAGCTTTCGATTTGCTTTTTTATCAGCGAACTAATTTCTTCAGCATTGATGCTCATGAGTTTCACCCCTATCTACAATCTATTTGCGACTAATTGTCGCTCTATTCGTTCTAGCCTACCGCTAATACTTCCATCATAAATACGATTACCAATTCGTAGCTTCAGACCACCTAATAGATCTTCGTCGACTACGTTTTGTAAACGCAATGAAACTTTCCCAACTTTTTCAGCAAATGAAGATGATATTGCAGCTAATTGAATTTTAGAAAGTGGTCGAACGGAGTATACAATTGCATCCTCAGTACCACGAGCTTCATTCGCACTTGCTACGTAATAAGCAACGATATCAACTACATAATCAATCCGATGACGATCAACTAATAGTAATAGTGTATTCACTACCGATTGTGACAGGCTAGCAAATGATTCCATTACAAGTGACTTCTTCGTTTCAATGCTAACTTTAGGATGATTAAATACATTCAAAAGTTCTTTGTTTGTTGTAAAAACTTCCTTCACAACAAGCAAATCCTTTTCAAAATGATCGATTTTGTTTTGTTCTTTTGCTAACTGAAAAAGAGCTACTGCATAACGTTTCGCTACGATTTCTTTACTCATCGACTTTCGCCTACCTCATTGATGTAGTCGTTTATCAATTTTTCTTGTTCTCGTTCATCCAATTCTTTTTCAATCACTTTAGAAGCGATTAATACTGACAATGATGCAACTTGCCCGCGTAATGCTGTAACAGCTTTTTCTTTTTCTTGCTCGATTTCTTTAAGAGCACCATCTTTAAGTCGACCAGCTTCAGAACGAGCAGCTTGGATAATATCTTCTTTTTGTTGCTCACCAAGCTTCCTCGCATTTTCCACTAAAGTCTGACCTTCCAAGCGCGCTTGCTTTAAAAGCTCACGTTGCTCTTCAATAAGTTTTTTCGCTTCTACATTTCTTTCCTCAGAACTAGTAATTTCATTTGTGATATGTTCTTCACGTTGCTTCATGATGTTCATAACTGGACCAAATGCATATTTCCCTAGCAATGCAAGTAAGATTAAGAAACAGACAAGTTGAAATAGGATATCACCTGTATTAAGACCAGTTCCAGCCCCTACTGCAAGATCAAAAGTTAACATAGCTCGGTTTCACTCCCTTCAAGAGTTCCATGATGGGTTATGATAGTTCATAATTTTCCACTTAAATGGTTATCGAAATGAATATTTAGACATAGCAGTTCCATCTACTAAAATGAGGAGGATAAGAATACGTTTCCTTCATGATAAATGTGGAAGTCTACTAATCGTAATAATTGTTGAATACATAAGCTCATACTAATTTTACATGATAATATACCGGATAAAGGAAAGGCGAAGGTTCTCACTTGAGACGACTTCGCCACCATGAACCGGTATTAAGAAAGACTTAAACTATTATTGGAACATTACGATAAATGCAATAACAGCAGCGATAATTGGAATCGCCTCTACTAACGCAACCCCGATGAACATTGTTGTTTGAAGCGCGTTTTTCGCTTCTGGTTGACGAGCAATCCCCTCAACAGTTTTTGACACGATCATACCATTACCTAAACCTGCACCTAATGCAGCTAATCCAATTGCAATTGCAGCAGCTAAAGCTCCCATTATATAATTCCTCCTTGAGTATTAAATACTTTTTTAATTATTTATTATTAATGGTCCTGACTCACTTTGTGTGCCATATAGACCATTGTTAACATCGTAAATACGAATGCCTGGATAGATCCAATAAAAATACTAAATGCTTGCCAAATAATCATTGGTAAAGCCGCTACGATTGTACCGAAAATACCTGTAAATATGCCTGAATCATAGCCATTTACTGCAAGTCCTGCAAGTAACGTTAGAAGAATTTCACCTGCGTAGATATTACCATAAAGACGAAGACCAAGTGTTAAGGTGTTTGAAAATTCTTCAATGATTTTGAGTGGAAACATGAAAGACATCGGTTTGAAAAATTCTTTTCCATATGCCTTAAAACCCTTCATCTTAATACCATAGTAATGTGTTAAGCTGACCACCATAACTGCTAGTGTTAACGTAATGGCTGGGTCTGCGGTTGGTGATTTCCACCATAGATCATTGTCAACTACGACAGCAAATGGTAGACCTAGCATATTTGATATAAAAACATACATTAATAAGGTCATTCCCAGCGTTATAAAACGTCCACCAGTTTGCCAGTCCATTGTACTGCCGATAATATTTTTCACAAAATCGACAATCCATTCTACAAAGTTCTGCATTCCTGTCGGTTCCATTTTCAGGTTCCTTGTTGCCGAGAATGCAATTAAGAATACGATAAGACTAGCAATCGTAATCATTAATACGTTTGATAAATTAAAAGTTAAACCTAAAAACTCTCTCACAGGAGCTCCGTGATCCAATAGATTCACCTCTCTTCCAAGCTATGCGCGTGAATGTTGTATTGCAAAATCTATCATAATAACAATGTACATTGTCATTAATCCCAAAATAACACTAATCAAATGGAAATAGTCCGGAAACTTCAAAGCGAAGAATACAGCGACAATAGCAGCTGCCATTCTAGAAGCTGTTCCTAATGATGCCTTTTTTCCTTCTTCTAAAGCAAGGCTGAACTGTTTGTTTTTCCTAACCATTGCCCACAAATTATACAGACTAATACTTGTCCCTAGCATTAACCCTAGAAACACGGACTGATATTCCGTAAAGCCCCAACCTATTACATAAAGGGCAAGTAGATAAAAAATGTACTTGCGATATCTGCGAAACATCAGTTGTAAATCAAACATGAAATATTTAATCTCCTGAGAAAAAGTAGTGGACTAATTTAAGCATGGCCTAAATGTAAGCAGCTAGTCCAAGTAGAAGGCCTATAACCAAAAGTCGGTGGATTATTGGTGTAAATCTTCCATCCATTTTCCTCCAAATGCACCAATTAGAATGAAAGCTACTAATTGGGAAAGAAACGCGGACATGAGGCCCATTTCATGTAGCGGATGGTGTCATTCTGGCACATTCTATAAATCTTCGCTACTTGATTTATAATGGATTTAGGGGTTGAAAACGGGTTTTAAATTGGAATTGTAAACCTTCTCATAATACCCTAATTTAGCATACAATAGCAGATAGTTTGTGTCAATCCGTTTAAAGTTAAAATATTCACAATCTATTTAAAACATCACAATTCGTTCACATTTTTACTAGTTTCCCTCTTGACATCACTATATGTTGTGAATTATTCACTTAGTGAAAGATCTACTTCAATCTGATCTTCCTGACCATCTTCCTTCGCAAATATGATCGCTTTATAATCAGTTTTCGGTATCTTAATCTTATCTAGCTTTATCTCCTTTTCGACAACCCCTCTTGGAACTTGTTTTTGCCAATCTAAGAAATCAACAAATCTCAATGTGTCTGGATCATATAAAGCAATTCCAAATTCATCTGCGCCACCAGGTAAATAGGCTTGATACTTATAGGAGTCTGGTTGATCACCTAAAGCAAATTCAAATCCCATTACTCTCGGGTAGTTCGGTTCATCTATAACAAACATATAGGGAAGCTCTAATTTGTTCTTCCCTTGATTAAGTTGCAACCAACCTTGGTGAATCCCTTGTTTTATACGACTAGGGGTCAAATCTAGGCTTATCTCAACATTCTTTTTCCCGCCTTTTTTAACAGTTACACTAGTAGGAAGCTTCCATTGAATTCCCGTCTTGTTTTTTGGTTGTTGAAAGGTAATCGTCTGATCGCGATTTGATTGATTATCAATTGTTATCTTTTGTGTTTTTTCTGTCCGAGGGTTATTTTTTTTGTATTGTCCAAATGTAAGTGAACCTGGGTAAATAAGAACTTCTGCTTCTATCGCGTCTTTTATATTTATTCTTCCAGTACCTTGTTCATTAGGCTTTAACCTTATTTGCTGTTCGTCTGCTAATACCTTCGCTGTATTCATGATCGCAGCCTTAATTTGTTCTGGATTCCAATTTGGGTGAGCTTGGATGATGAGTGCACATGCACCTGCAACATGTGGTGCAGCCATGCTTGTTCCTTGTAAAGATAAATAGCCACCGGGAACAGTGCTTTCTATCGCTACTCCTGGCGCAACGACATCAGGCTTTATCGCCCAGGTAGTTGTTACTGGCCCTCTGGAACTAAATGAAGCAAGTCCATCTTCTTCCTTTCTATATAAAGTCCGAATACGTGGATTCTGTTTGATTTTCTTTTTTATTGCTAGACCATCTTCTTTTGAAATTGAAACAACAGGTATATCTAGTTTTGTTTCTAAAGCTCCTGAGAAATCTCCCGTTACATTGTTGTAAATAATAACTGCTTTTGCGCCTATTTGTTTTGCATAAAGTGCTTTATCTGTAAAGGTGATCTTTCCTCTTTCTAGCAAGACAATTTTCCCTCGCATCTCCCCAGTTAATTCTTGCTTTTCTCCCAATCCCGCAAAAACGATTTCATCTAAACTCTTTAGTTCCCAAGGTTTTGCTCCTTGTAGAGGATTGATCGGAATATCTTTATTTACACCTGCAATCTTTATGTATGGCATTTTCAATGGTGGTGTTGAAGCTCCCACAGAAATTGCCTTTGCTGATGTGCCAGGTGAACCTACTGTCCAAACATCTGGACCGGAATTGCCGCTAGAGGTCACAGCAACAATCCCTGACTCAACTGCTCGATCAAGTGCCAGGCTAGTAGGCCAGTCAGGACCATTTACACTATTTCCTAATGATAAATTGATAATATCTACCTTATCAACCATTGCCTTTTCTATTGCTGCAATCACTTGCTCGGACGTACCCATTCCGCCGGAACCTAACGCTCTATATGCATAAATATCTGCCTCTGGCGCAATCCCCCTTAGTCTACCATTTGCTGCAATAATTCCAGCAACATGTGTACCATGGATCGTTGCCCCTTTCCCCTTTGCCAATGACTCCATTGGATCATTATCGCCGTCAATTACATCATAGCCACCTTGGTAATTTCGAGACAAATCAGGATGATTGTAGTCAATACCAGTATCTATGATCGCCACCTTGACACCTCTGCCACTTAGTCGTTTATTTTCACGGTCAAATAGACCTCTTACCTCTTCTCCACCGATAAACGGAACACTTTCATTGATATGAGTTGCATAACGAACAACAGGACTTGTATGAAGAACAGCAGGATCTTCCTTTAACCGTTTTAGCAAGTTTTTTGGACCTTCTACCGAAAAACCATAAAATACGTGTTGATAGCTGTGTTGAATCGTAAGTTCAGGAATACGTTGTATTTTTTCTTCTATCTTATTGAATTCGGATTTTTCAACGATCAACATAACTCGCTGATTTCCTTTTTGGGTATCTGTTGGAAGGGGTGGTCTTGTAGGATATGTCTCACTCTTTACATACGTCGGCAATGAGAGAATACATACTAGTAGGAGAGATTGAATGATTACTTTTTTCATGTTGAACATGTTTTTTCCACCTCAGTAGTAGTTTGTTCAAAGGATTGAAAAAACATGTAGGTAAAGAAAAAAAGGCTAACTACGTGAGTCAGCCTCTTATATTGCTATTATTATTTTGTTCCATAAAGTCGGTCGCCAGCATCCCCTAAGCCTGGGACAATATAGCCGTGATCATTTAGTTTTTCATCTAATGCTGCAATATAGATATCAACATCAGGATGTGCTTCTTTTACTACTTCCACACCTTCTGGTGAAGCGATTAAGCACATGAATTTGATGTTTTTCGCACCGCGTTTTTTAATACTATTAATGGCTTCAACTGCTGATCCACCTGTTGCAAGCATAGGATCTACGACAATTAACTCACGTTCTTCAATGTCAGATGGTAGCTTTACATAATATTCAACTGGTAAGAGTGTTTCTGGATCACGATACAGACCAACATGTCCAACCTTCGCCGCTGGGATTAGTTTTAAAATTCCATCTACCATTCCCAATCCTGCACGTAGGATCGGCACGATGCCAAGTTTTTTCCCTGAAAGTACTTTTGATTTCGCTGTACATACAGGTGTGTCAACTTCAACCTCCATTAATGGTAGGTCTCGAGTAATCTCAAAAGCCATTAGACTTGCTACTTCATCGACAAGCTCGCGAAATTCTTTTGTTCCTGTTTTTTTATCACGGATATATGTAAGTTTATGTTGAATTAATGGATGATCAAAAACGTATACTTTCCCCATCAAATCATCTCCTTTTCTTTATGGTCTTTGTTAAGGCTCTTTTCTAAAACAATCTTTGCGAAAACAACCTTGTTAAAAATAGTTGCTCTAAGACTGAAAATCCAATCGTTAGCAGAAAATAATTTGAGTAAGTCGGGCGAAAAGTTCACAAAGATTAGCTACGTTCAAACTCATTTGAAAAGCATAACCTTAGTAAAAAAGCTTCTTTAACACCTCAATAGATTTTACAGAAAATCGTCTTTAGTTTCAAGTTAATCCTCGAGTAAATATTTTGCTATTTAGATATCTTATTTCCTGTAAAATAAACAGACTATTCTAATAATTAATCTGTAGGTGAACACTGTCACTGTTTTAATTATACATGTCCATTGAAATTCCTGCCATTCCTTAACTATATGTAGGGGTGGATTAAAGAGGTGGGGTTATTTACTTTCAGCAGATTCTTTCAAGATGATCAAAAAAAACGGACAACTTATCCACTAAGTCGTCCGTTCTTTATTTCTTATAGATTGCGGTATAATGGGAATTTGCTTGTTAAATCTGTTACGCGTTGTTTTGCTTCTGCTAGTTTTGCCTCATCTTGGTGATTTTTTAGAGCAAAGGCGATAATACTTCCGATTTCATCCATTTCCTCTACGCCAAATCCACGACTTGTTACAGCAGCAGTACCAATACGTACACCACTCGTTACAAATGGGCTTTCAGTTTCAAAAGGAATTGTGTTTTTATTTACAGTAATACCGACTTCGTCTAGGACATGCTCAGCTACTTTACCTGTTAATTGAAGCGAGCGAACATCAACTAATAATAGATGATTATCAGTACCACCAGAAACTAATGTGAGTCCTTCTGATTGTAATTTTTCAGCTAAACGCTTTGCATTGTCAATGATATTTGCTGCATATGTTTTAAAGTCTTCTTGAAGGGTCTCACCAAATGAAACAGCTTTTGCTGCAATCACGTGCATAAGAGGGCCACCTTGAATACCAGGGAAGATCGATTTATCAATTTTCTTACCAAATTCCTCTTTACATAAAATCATTCCGCCACGTGGTCCACGAAGTGTTTTATGTGTAGTTGTTGTGACAAAGTCAGCATAAGGAACTGGATTTTCATGTAAACCTGCTGCAACCAATCCAGCAATATGAGCCATATCCACCATGAAATATGCGCCAACTTCATCAGCGATTTCACGGAATCTTTTGAAGTCGATTGCTCTAGGGTATGCACTTGCACCTGCAACGATTAGTTTTGGCTTATGTTCTTTCGCCTTTGCTAATACATCATCATAATTGATACGGTGTGTTTCTTCATCAACACCATATTCAACAAAGTTGTATTGAACGCCACTAAAGTTAACCGGGCTACCATGTGTCAAGTGACCACCATGTGATAAATTCATACCAAGAACTGTATCACCATGCTCTAAAATAGTGAAGTAAACGCCCATGTTTGCTTGTGCGCCTGAGTGCGGTTGTACATTTACATACTCAGCACCAAAGATCTCTTTCGCACGATCTCTTGCAATATCTTCAACAACGTCTACATGCTCACAGCCACCATAGTAACGACGACCAGGATAACCCTCTGCATATTTGTTTGTAAGGACTGAACCCTGTGCTTCCATAACTGCTTCACTAACAAAGTTCTCAGAAGCAATAAGTTCAATCTTCGTTTCCTGACGAGTACGCTCTAATTGAATGGCCTCAAAAATTTTCGCATCTTGATCTTGTAAATATTTCATATGGTTGTTACTCCCTTCATTCAAAACCTATAGTATTGGATTTATCTTACAAAGCTTTAAACGTTTATTTCCAATTATATTGTACACGTTTAGTAGCTGTATTGTAAAAGTTTTTCTGAAATATTTTTCTCGATTTTGTCTCTTTTTGTGAAATATGACTCCAAATACGAATATTAACCTCGTTTAAAGACATCATCATTCGTTATCATACTCTTTTTGTGATCATTCCTATTTCTTGATGTGATGAGTATTAATTGTTAGTTGTACAATTGGATAATGTCTATTGTCGTTACTTTTTCTTACAAAGTCAATATAAATAATTGAATATTTTGATGATTAGAGATGGGGATGCTTATTGTTTGGCGAGTTCGTGTAATGTTTGTGAAGGTTGATAGCCTTTTCGGCATAATTGTGAGGCTTTAAATGTACACATGATCGACTATAGGCCGATGGCTATTTAAGATCTATTGGGCAAAGTTGATAGATTTCAGAGCTATCCGCCTGTCAAACTAGATGTTCACTGGGAATTCCCTCGAGATAATCACTCAAACTACCCTAAAATAGTCACTTTCGGCAAGATCAATTACCTAAATACTTCCCCAAAACGAAAAAAAGGAATCAACCTAGTTGCTGTTGATTCTTTCTTAGTGACATGATTTATTTTCTGGTGTTGCTTCGTATACGGCTCTGGTGCCACCGATTAGTTTAGGTCGTGACTTTGCCATCGTGACATGTGCGGAGCCAATTTGCTTAATTTTACTGCGAATTGGTACTGCGACATGTTTTAGATGCATACCGATAAAGGTATCGCCAATATCGATGCCTGCGTCTGCTTTGATGAATTCCACGATGACTGGGTTTTCCATTTGTTGATAGGCGTAAGTGGCCATTGCTCCACCCGCGGTTCGAACTGGGATGACCGTGACTTCTTCAAAGCCCAAGGTAGTAGCTACCTCCTTCTCCAAGACGAGTGCGCGGTTCAGGTGCTCACAACATTGAAAGGCAAGGTGCGCTCCTGTTGTTTCTTTTAAATTGGCTAAGGTATCAAAAATCATCTTCGCCACATCTTCGGATCCTGCTGTTCCAATTTTTTTACCAATGACTTCACTTGTACTACACCCTATTACAAGCAGATCGTTTTTTTTCAATTTTGCTTGGGCTTGGAAGTCTGTTAAAAGGTCAGAGAGATCCTGTTGCCAAGTTTCAAGATTTGTCATTAATATACGACTTCCTTTTTATTGATGCTCGTTTTCGTATTTCGTAATCTTGCCCACTCGTGTCGCATGACGCCCACCTTGGTATTCTGTTGTTAACCAGATTTTGGCAATTTCACGTGCAAGCCCGGGCCCGATAACACGCTCACCCATAGCTAAAATGTTGCTGTCATTATGCTCACGTGTTGCTTGGGCACTGAACATGTCATGAACAAGCGCACAGCGAATTCCTTTTACTTTGTTGGCTGAAATGCTCATGCCAATTCCTGTTCCACAAATAAGAATCCCACGATCGAATTCGCCATTTGCTACCTTTTCAGCTACTGGTAAAGCATAATCAGGATAATCCACTGACGATTCACATTCACATCCCATGTCCTCATACTCAATATTTAACTCTTCAAGTAAAGAGATGATTTCTTTTCTTATATTTAGTCCACCATGATCTGAAGCAACTGCTACTTTCATTATGTCCTCCTAAAGGTTGATTTGATTTGAAATAGATTTCTCTTTCTTTATTCTATCTCTTATATAATGAAACGATCAATTGTTTTTCTTAACTCTTCAGAACTTTCAGCTAGTTTTTCACCAAGTTTGTTCATATACTCAATTTTTTCCGTTTGTTCGGTAATCGTTGCCGCAACTTCTTGTGCACCAGCTGACGTTTCTTCTGCAATTGCAGCGACTTCCTCGGATTGTGAACCTGTCATTTGCAGTGAATTCATCTGTTGATGAATGAGGTCACTAATTTGGTTGACTGCTGTTGCTACTTCCATAATCGATTGACTTGTATCCTCAAGCATTCTTGCTGAAGCTTGTCCGTTCTCTGCTTGATTATTTGCCGTTTCGACTTGTTCACCAATCTGACCGACTACGTTTTGAACTTCATCTTGAATATTTTGGATTAATCCTGTTATTCCTTTTACAGCATGAGCACTTTCATCTGCAAGTTTTCTTACCTCTTCAGCTACTACAGCAAAGCCCTTTCCATGCTCTCCAGCTCTCGCAGCTTCGATTGATGCGTTTAATGCTAATAAATTTGTTTGATTGGCAATGTCACCAACTAGTGAAACAATGGATGATACTTCATTGGCATGCTCTTCTAATCGACGGACAGCTGTCATAGAATTCTCATTTTCTCCTGCTAATGTTTGAATACCCGTTATGAGCGAATCATATACCTGTTTACTTTCAGTAAGTGAGGTGACCATTTCCTTAGACATTTTCTCTGAAGATGCTGCCTTTTCCTCAACCTGTGAAGCAAATTCGATTATATCTTCAACCGATGTCGCTGTTTCTTGAATCGAAATAGCTGATTGATCTGCTCCCCGTGAAATTTCTTGTACTGTCCCTTGGATGACTTCGGCTTGGTTGGATGCAGCATTTGATGCAATCGTCAATTCCTTTACCTGTTCACTTGTTAGATGAAAATTCGATTCAATACTTTTCACCATATTTCTCATATTCTGTTGCATGTCATTAAAGGCTAGTGTAAGTCCTCTAATTTCATCATCACTTTTTGGTACTTCGACATCCTCATGAATATTCCCCTCAGCAGCCCGATTAGCAGCACCTTCTAACTTTTGTAGCGCTTTTGTGAGGATACCAGCACCAAAATAAGCTAAAACGCCTGACCATAGGATCCCCATGATTAATGTAAGTAAGGTAAATACTTCTTTAGGGATTAAATGATCAGCAAAATTCACTAGAAAATAAATAAAAAATCCACTTGTTGCATACGTTATGACCGCTAAAACAGTGATGAATAGGACAAGCTTTAGTCGTAAACTAAACTTATACTTCTTTCTTTTCTGCATCGTTGTTTCTCCCCCAAATTTCCTATTACTCAATTTTTTTTAATAACGCTTTAATTAACACTTCTAAATCTGCTACCGTTTGGCGATAGATATGAAGAGATCCACCAAAGGGATCGGTAATATCCATTACCAAATTATCGTCTTCTGCGACATATTCCGTCAGTGTATAGACCTTTCGACCTGCGTGTGGATGGAGATCAATGACAGCTTGTTTATGATTATTCGTCATCGTTAAGATAATTGTCGCCCAATCAACTAACTCATTGCTAAGAGTAGATGATTGATGGTTGATCTCTATCCCTTTTTCCTTCAATGCCTCAATTGTATTACCTGTGGCATTGTTTCCATCCATTGCATACACTCCTGCTGATTTTGCTTCAAGCTGTCCTGAACTTTTTAGTTGTTGAAACAAAGCCTCCGCCATCGGACTTCTACATGTATTACCGGTACAAATGAATAGTACTTTAGTCATGCGACTCATTCCTTCCTTCATTATAATGGAAACGTTATTAATAAAATAGTCTGATTATTAATTTTTTATTTTTATCTATCGTGTCATTATTGTAACTCAATTTGGGTTAGTTAAATAATCGAACCCACTCACTCTACTTCACATTATAAAATTTTTTCCTCCCGCCTGTATAGATAAACGTACTGACCCTTTTACCCTAAGCTCTCACTTCTTGAAGATCATGATTGACGGGAACTCTAATCCAGTTCGCTCAATTAACTTAAATTAGTTTAAGACCAACCTTTATCCATTGTCTTACCAAGTTTACTGATGAAAAGACTTTAGAAGATCTTAAGCTACATGATATTATTTATTTTAGATAGTCATTTTGATAGGGGGAGAAACATTTATGAACCAGCTAGCACAAATGTATTGGGATGAATATTGGAGATCCCAAGGTAAAGAAAAACCAACCTTAGTAAGTTCATGGCCCTTTGGAGCTAATCCTGACCATTTAGCTCAATTGGTCATAGATGGTGTTAAAACGGCTACTTGTTCAGCCTTCATTTTGTATGAACGTGAAAACGAGCCCATTCCTTCTGTTGAAGAATATAGTGTAATCTTAAATAGCAAAGACCACCCTTTAGCGATTATTAAAACAGTCGATGTGAAAATAATGCCAATGAATGTAGTTCCAGAGGATTTTGCTATCGCTGAAGGCGAAGGGGATAAAACATATCGATATTGGAAAGAAGTTCATGAAGAATTCTTTACTGAAGAGTTGGCTAACTTAGGGCTTGAGTTTTCAGAGGATATGATGCTAGTATGTGAGCGGTTTGAATTAATTGATGTGAAAAAATAAGTAATAGGTGATTTTCTAGTTTGACAGCAAATTCTATGTTGTCGAATTTGCTGTCTTTATTGTTGGTTTATTTAGTACTATTCTGGTTAGAGCCATTAGAAACATGTTGTTTTCCCTTTGAATATTGATTTTTATTACACTGCCTACTAGATTCCATTTATACTTAGGACTCTTTTCGCTGGTTTATTGAGTCTTATTGTTGTTACTGTGATTTGTGTAGGACAATAAAAATCCAATTGCCGATTTTTATTAGTCTTGTGCATTAAAGGTTTACGAAAAGAGCTTAGCTAAAACACATAAATATAAGGATCTGAAGGTGCTTCGATTTTTTCTAGTTGGTTAATTTTGATTTCTGGTATTTCTTGGCCGTCTCTTTTTTGTTTGCTGATGGTTCCGGTGACTTTGACCCATTCGTCATTTTTTAGTTGCTTGGCCGCTTCTCCGGTTGCCAATGTGCCCATTACCTGAAGGTCAGCGACACAGCAGGATACGGTGAATCTTGAGATTGCCATTTGATCTGGCTTAAAATCTGGTTCCCGGTAGACAAATCCAACCATTTCAATTTGTTTTCCGGCAAATTTATCTAGATTTGTTTCAATATAATTGGTTATTTTTGAATACTCATCATCTCTTACTACTATTTTATCACGGTTAAGCAAGCCCTCGAGGAATAATTCATCGACACTTTTTGCTTCTGTTCCTTCTTGTTCACTTGTATTTGTTGGTTGCACTTGCTCTGTTTGTGTACTGGCGGTTCCAAGGTTCATTCCCCTTTTTGCAATCACCGAACTGTCGAGGATCACTTCTGGGAACATAAATCCTGTTAAAACAGGAAATAAAAATAAAGCGTAAACCAATAGTGATTTAATTGGTGACTTTTTTCGACTATGATCGATACCACAGTCACAGTAAATATCTAAGTCCTTCTTGGAATCGCTTCGCCATATTTGCAAAATCCCTAATACAAGGAAGATTCCTGTTGCAAAATAAACAAATGGCAGCATTCTAGGCGCGATAAAATTGGTAATGTCACCTGAAATGACTAATTTAAATAAGAGTAAGGTAAATCCGACTAAAATAATTCCGCGAATGTATTTTTGGAAGCCTAAATCAGTTGTTTGTTCCATCCTGTTTCCTCCGTTCATTTCATAAAATTCCCTTAACTAGAAAGTCATTTGGTAGAGGATAACCCCTAAGTAAACGACTACTGTTACGATAACAATAAATACGAGAACAAATTTTGTTCGGAAATAAGCAAATAAGAGAATCACATTTTTCAAGTCGAGCATCGGTCCATATACAAGGAACGCAAGCAGGGCACCTGGGGCAAATGCATGACCAAATGACGCCGCTACAAAGGCGTCTGCCTCAGAACACAGCGATAGAACAAAAGCAAAAGTCATCATGACAAGTGGTGATGTGTACTCATTTGCTCCTAAATTGAGGAGAATCTCTCTATCTAAGAATGTTTGGAATAAGCTTGCAATAAAAGCACCAATGATCAGGTATTTACCCATATCAAAAAACTCATCACTAGCATGATAAAGAGTAGCCTTTAACTTGTTGACATTAAGCGTTTTGGGTAATTCTGTTTGTGTCCCAATTAAATCCTCTGATGTATGTTTTAATTGATCACTATTTTTAAAGAATACATACAATACGAGTCCAATGACCATTGATAAAACAAATGCTAGTCCCATTCGTCCAACTAAAATACTTGTGTTAGAGCGAAAGGCGAAATAAGTTGATGCTGCTACTACAGGGTTTAGAATCGGCGCACATGCTAAGAAAACAAATGCAACATGTAAAGGCATCCCTTTTTTTATTAATCTTCTTACAACTGGCACAATCGCACACTCACAAACAGGGAAGATAGCACCAAGGAGGGCGGCTGGCAGGACGGCAATAATCATATTCTTAGGAATATACTTCTTTACCATTTCCTCCGATACGAAGATTTGGATGAGTGATGAAACAAATACACCTAATAAAATAAACGGAATCGCTTCAATCACGATGCTTAAGAAGATGGTATTTAAATTCAACCAATCTTGAGGGATTGTGATCTGTGTTTGAAAGGCTTTGTAGTCCCAAAAAATAAAAAAGTAGATGAAAAGAGCGACAAGCGCTAAACCGATTAACTCCTTTGACTGTTTCAACATTGTTGTTTTCATTTATTAAAAACCCCTTTATCCAGGTATTAGCTTGCTTCTCTTTAGGTAGATTAGAAAAAGCAGAAAGCCACGCCCAAATGTTGGCTTTCTACTCTTCGTATGTTATTACATTTTTATTTAACCGAGGATTTGATATTTAATCTATTTTGTTTGATTCTCTTCTAATAGGCCAAAAATAATCTTTGCCTGATCGGTGTTGTCGATTAATCCTTTAAATCTAGATTTTTCAGGTCCGTATGCATAGACAGGAACTTCTTCGCCTGTGTGTCCACCTGTTGTCCATCCTGTTACGGAATGGTCGTTGACAATTGCTTCGATTGCGTTGTCAATTTCTGTACCATTTCCAGTTTCAACTGCTGCTTTAACAGCTTGGATTTCTTCTGTCGTGATTTTACTGTAAAATGAGCCAGCAATATATTTTTGCATAATTGACTCGACATCAGCACCTGTACCAGCTGCAAAGATCTCGGCTGCTATGTAGTCTGGAGTCTTAGTGAAAGCTTTAATTGGTTCGACATGGAAATTGTAGTCACCATTAGCTGCTGCTTTAGTGTTTGATCCTAAAGTGAGCCCCCCTGTCGCGTGATCTGCAGTTGTAACGACTAACGTTTCACCATCTTGTTTAGCGAAATCGATAGCAGCATTGAATGCACGTTCGAAGTCATCCATTTCACTCATTGTTCCAACGACATCATTATCATGCTCTGCCCAGTCAATTTGGCTTCCTTCAACCATTAAGAAGAAACCATCTTCATCGGTATTTAAGCGCTCAATTGCTTGACTTGTCATTTCTTCCAATGAAGGGATTGAGTCATCACGATCAATTGCCTTCGGAATACCTCCTGTTGCAAATAAACCCAATACTTGACCATTGTCATCATTGATTAATTCCTCTTTATTGGTGACAAAGCTGTAGCCATCATTAACAAATTCTTCCGCTAGATTACGAGTATCCTTCTTACGTCCATCTTCAGGGATGAAGTTCTTTGAACCACCACCAAGAATAACGTCAATTTTATGGTTGCCTGCAATTAACTCATCAAAGTAGTCATCAGCAATCGCGTCCATATTTTTACGGCTCTCATCATGTGCTCCATAGGAGGCAGGTGTTGCATGAGTCACTTCAGACGTTGCTACTAAACCTGTTGCCTTTCCATATTCCTTCGCTCGTTCAAGAACGGTTTCATACGGATTCTTTTCTGGGTCCATTCCAATCGCATTATTGTATGTTTTGATACCAGATGCCATCGCCGTTGCAGCAGATGCAGAATCTGTGATTTTCTGTGAAGGGTCATCGGGATACGTTGTTTGCATTCCTACCAAATAGTTATCAAACACTGATGGCTCCATTGTTTTTGTTGATGGGTCATCCTTCATGTAACGGTGGGCCGTTATCGTTGAAGGCCCCATCCCATCACCAATTAGAAAAATGACGTTCTTTATTTTAGCTGCTGATTCATCTTCTGCTTTTGCAGCATCTTGATTTAAGCTCGCAAAACTGCCAATGACCACTGAAGATAGTACGGCTGCAGTTACTAGTTTTTTCGTTATTGATCGTTTAAAAACCATCCATTTTCTCCTCCTACTCTCTCTAATATGTTACGAATTTGCTTTTGCCTTTTTTCGTTGATAAAGGACAATTCCGCCACCAACTACTAAGACTAGTAAGCCAATCGCTAATAGATTAAATACTTCTGTAGCCGTCTGTGGCAACCTAAATCTACTGTCTGAAACAGATCCCTTTTCTGCAGTTGTCGTCTTATCCGTTAATGATTTCGTTTCATCAGTTGGTTTGACTGTTCCTCCGTTTGGATTTGGAACTTCATTTGGGTCCGGAACTTCGTTTGGATCGGGATCTTCATTTGGATCTGGAACTTCGTTTGGATCTGGAACTTCATTTGGATCCGGAACTTCGTTTGGATCTGGAACTTCATTTGGATCGGGAACTTCATTTGGATCGGGAACTTCGTTTGGATCTGGAACTTCATTTGGATCCGGAACTTCGTTTGGATCTGGAACTTCATTTGGATCCGGAACTTCTGTTACTGGTATTTTATTTTCTTCTAGTAAGGCAAAGATTATTTTTGCTTGGTCGGTATTGTCAATTAGCCCTTCGAATCGTTCTTTTTGTGGACCGAATGCAAAGACAGGTACATCTTCACCTGTATGTCCGCCTGTTGTCCAACCAGTTACGGAATGTTCATTTACGATCGCTTCTATTGCATTATCGATGTCGGTACCATTGTTCGTTGCAACAGCGTCTTTTACTGCTTGAATTTCTTCGGTAGTGATTTGGTTATAAAAGCTTGCATCAATATGTTTTTGCATGATTGCCTCTACATCTGCGTCAGTACCTGCAGCGAAAATTTCAGCTGCTATGTAATCAGGCGTTTTGCTGAATGCTTTAATAGGTCCGACATGGAAATTGTAATCTCCATTTGGTGAAGTCTTTGTATTAGCACCTAATGATAATCCACCTGTAGCATGGTCAGCCGTTGTGACCACTAACGTGTGACCATCTTGTTCAGCAAAATCAATTGCTGCTTTAAAGGCTTTTTCGAAATCATCCATTTCACTCATCGTTCCGACAATATCATTATCATGCTCTGCCCAGTCAATTTGGCTTCCTTCAACCATTAAGAAGAAACCTTCATTATCTTGGCTTAAGCGATCAATTGCCGAAGACGTCATTTCTTCTAAAGAAGGAATACTATCAGGGCGATCGATCATTTTCGGTAGACCACCAGTTGCAAACAAGCCTAGCACTTGCCCGTTCTCATCATTTAGTAATTCCTCTTTTGTTGTCACATAGCTATAACCATCTGTTTTAAACTCTTCTACTAAATTACGATCATCCATTTTCCGTCCATCTTCAGGGATAAAGTTTGATGAACCTCCACCTAGTAAAACATCAATTTTATGATTGCCATTGATTAACTCATCAAAATAATCATTTGCGATTGCATCCATATTTTTACGACTTTCATCATGTGCACCATATGATGCTGGTGTTGCATGAGTAATTTCAGAAGTTGCGACTAAACCGGTTGCCTTTCCGTCTTCTTTTGCTTTTTCAAGGACTGTTTCATATGGATTTTTATTGGGATCCATTCCGATCGCATTGTTGTAAGTTTTGATTCCAGACGCCATTGCCGTTGCTGCAGAAGCTGAATCGGTAATGTTCTGAGACGGATCCTCGGGATAAGTTGTTTGCATCCCTACTAAATACTTGTCGAATTCAGTCATCTCCATTGCTTTTGTTGATGGATCATCCTTCATATATCGATGTGCCGTAATAGGAGACGGCCCCATTCCATCACCGATTAGAAAAATCACATTTTTTATTTCTGGTATTGCTTCACTGTTTGCTTTAGCAGAATCTTGATTTATTCCTGCTAAACTACCAATCACTAATGACGATAGAACGCCAATGGTGACTAGCTTTTTAGAGAATTTTCTATTCACTATCACTATTCCATTCCTCCCCTAATCTATTTTTCATACAATTTTAATAGTAGATATACAATGTTAAGGTGGGATTTAAATATTTTGTAGATTTGGTAAATTTTTTGTAAATTTTTGTACTATTGGTTGTCGATCTACCAGATATACTCTATCATTAATGATGACTAATCGTAATGCTTCCTATTAGTAAATAAAAAGTAAGTGAGGGGTTTTTTATGAAACGAGCGATAGCTGTCTATATTATTAGCGGATTCTTAGGTAGTGGAAAAACGACGGTACTGAAGAGAATGATTGAGGATTGTAAAAAGAGTGGGCAAACAATTGGGATTATCTTAAATGAACTTGGTGATACAAATGTCGAAAGTCATTTGTTTGAAAACGAGAATACCTATGAACTTTTAAATGGATGTATCTGCTGCTCGATACAGGAGGATTTAAAAACGACACTCGCGCAATTTGTGAAGAATCCTGTCGATGTATTATTAATTGAAGGAACGGGTGTTGCCAACCCTACAGAAATTGTCGAAGCGATCGCAAGCCCCGGCTTTATTGACGACTTTACGATAAAGTCGATCATCAGCCTAGTTGATGCCAGTCAATTTCTTGAATACCAAAGTATTTTTTCTAGTTCAAAGGAAATCCGCACCTTACTGAAGGAACAAATGACTACCTCATCATTGCTTGTTTTGAATAAAACAGACCTAGTCTCGGCAAAAAAAATCGATAAAATCATCATGCAAATGAAAAAGACTGTTGACGTTGATACTCCAATTGTCCTGTCTACCTTTGGTGAAGTTGCAACAGAGGAATTACTGAAAACGAGATTGCAGACAATGAATGTCTCGACTCGAAATCATCCAGTTGAAGAGCACGACCACTCTCATACAGCACATGCTACCATTAAAGCTATGAAAATGGAGGACTTACCGCTATTTTCGAAAAGTGTTTTTGAAAAGTGGTTGAAGGAATTACCAAAGGAGATCTTCCGCGGAAAGGGAATCATTACATTCAAAGAGGACCCATCATTCTATGCCTTCCAATTTGCATCAGGTAGGTTGACTTTAGAGAAACTAGAATCAACGAAAAGCCAAACTCCAGTTATCATTTTAATTGGTAACAATATTAATAGCTTGAATGTGAAGGAAACGATCACCAACCATTTTTCCGAAGTTTAGATAGATAGATATTACTTATATCATTTTTTTGCAAACTTGAACCCTGTAATTAGGTAGAATGTGGTTCATTCGTGTTTTATCCCATCCATTTTAAGGGATAAATGTGATAAGGTGGATATGTAAACAATTGTGACTACATACCAATTACGGATATAAAGGGGTTTTGTCAATGCAAAAACATTATACACTTATCTCTTATTTTCTTTTTTTATTACCACTATTGCTAATCCTTAACTTTTTATTTGAAATAGTTACATTGGAAAAATTCCAAGGTCTTGTAGTCTTTCTCCCACTGCTTTTCTGTTCAGCTGGGCTCTTCTTGTCATTAAAAGCATATGAAAATAAAAAGAAGTCTTTAACATTAGTATCGATCATTGCCAATTCTGGATTAATTTTATTTCCGTTTCTATATATGGTTTTTGGTACCGTGATATTTGGTGTTTGACTTTCCATTGAATCAACAAAAAGAGCTTGGAGGGCACCAGGCTCTTATTCATGCTATGTATAATGGTGGCACACTTAAAAAGGTAGCATCAATTTTACACCGAACGCCAAGAGAATGCTTCCACCCAGTGCTTCACTATAAGAACCTAACCAATTTTGAACTCGTTTACCTATTAGTAACCCAATCCAAGTCAACACCATACTAACGACTCCAAAAATGACGACCGTCAAAATAGTCTTCGCACCGTAAATCCCTAAGCTTAAGCCTACGGAAAAGCTATCCAAACTAACGCTAAGAGCAAACACAATTAATCCAAATCCTACTGGTGTAATGAGCGGTTTTTCATCCTTCTTAAATGAAGCCATGACCATTTGTAGACCGAGTAAAATTAATAATCCGCCTCCTAAAAAAGTAGCGATTGTTCCAAATCGATCGCTTAGCAGCCTACCTATTAACATACCACTTAATGGCATCCATATGTGAAACACACCAATTATTATACCGATATAGAATATTTGTCTAAATCTTAATTTAATTAAGCCCATGCCCAGGCCTACAGAAAATGCATCCATTCCTAATGCTAATGCCATAATGAATAATGGTGCAAGCTCACCCATAATCGCTTCTACTGTCATGATTACCCTCCTCGGACACGCCTACTTATCTTTATGCGTAGCTGATTTGGAATAGAACAAGATAAGAGCAGGAAAAGAGGCAAACCCGCATTCCTTCATAGTACGGCCAACTTAGTTAGAGCAAGGCAAATCATTAAAACTCATTTTGTATGTTCTAATAAAACAAGCAAACTACTAAGTGAAAAGTAGCTTGCTTGTTTTTACACGTTTAATTCTGCTTTTTGTGTCGATGGTTTAATGTATTTTGCTAATAGCTTACGTGAGATTGGTCCAACAATTAGTAATTGTGCTGGAAGAGCGACGATAAAGTTTAGACCCACTGTTTTAAGGTACGCTGTGAAAAGTGAACCTTCAATACCTACTATAGATGATTTTAAAATAAGTCCGTATACTGACATAATAAGAACCATAATAGGGACCATACAAAAACCAATCGCCAAAATAAAGTTGAGTTCTTTTGATTTATCATACGGGAGTGATAATGCAAGTTTACGCGCTTGTGGTTCAACTAATGACTCTACGATAAAAGCGACGATAAATGTTACGATAAATTGAATCACTAAACTCCCTACTGTCATTGATGAAAATCCGTGTAAAGCTGTGTTGTAAGCTGTCATTATAAACACCATTCCAAAACACATAAATAGTCCGAAAATGATACCTTCTTTTTTATTACTTGGCAAATTAAAACATCCCTTCTTTTTTGAGCATAAGTGTAATTATATATGCCCAAAAACTTTTACATAAGTGACGTTTTTATGACTTTTTTAATGGAATATGTCAAAATCCCCACGTGAAAATGATGATTTCACTTGACCTATTGAAAAATATCGTAGCAATCATTCTAGTAGAGTAGAGTTTGTAACTATTTATCCTTTTACTATGGGTGCTTAAACCGATCGTTATATTCACAGCATTCAAACATGAGGGTAAAAATCATTGATTAAAAGCCTTGCTACAAACGAAATGTAGTAAGGCTTTTGGCTAAATGAAACACTAAATTATCTCTATGCAGTGTTCACTTTTTTCTTACTGAAATGAGTCGGTTATTAATCCCGTAAATCGATCTTTTCTAGTGAAAAATAGAGCCGGTATACTTTTATGAAAACCATCAATTTTCGCGTAAACAACGTCTTTAAAAAAGTCAGCATAAACCTAGTCCTGTTTAAAGGAGCAGATTCATTACTGACAATTTCTTATTTTAACTTCGATTCTCAACTTTACCCATCAAAAACGTCAATCACAAAACACTCGTGACTAGCCCCAGAAGGCATCTCCAATATTTTGTCCTGCTTTTACTGATCCTAAAAATAGAACAATTAATAGGATCGCGGTTAAGGAAAGAGTTTGCACCGGATGATCATTAAAAAATTTCATCATTCCGCTTATAACCTGTTCCGTACTATTTTTTGTTTCCATGTTTAATCTCCCCCTCTTCATTAAAAAATTGGTAAGTGTAAAAGTACATTTTAGAGATCAACTAGATTTCTAAGGAAGTTACATTAATAGTTAATCTAGATATGTATTAATGTAAAAACGAATAATGGATACCGATAGGCTTACTGTCAAAAGTATATTTACAGGTAGATCTCTGTTCATGGATAAATCTAAACCATAGTAACTGCTTTTCGCATAAGTAATTGTATTCATTACTTATTATACAACATTTTCCATGGTAGATTTCTCCCAAATAGATAAATAGATCGTAATATCCATTTGGTTTACCTCTTACAGATCCCCATCATTCTGTCCTAGTTCTTGCGTTAATTTGGTATTTTCGCTGAAGGTCGGCAATAAAAATCCCAAGGCTGCAAAATAAACAACCTTGGGTAATTAAAATCATGCTATTCAATTCACACTTCGTCTATTACGTGATTACCCGCTGCTTTCCGTAACCGATTCATAATCGCTTCTCCGACTCCAGTCTGTGGAAAACTTTCACTTAAGATAACGTCAATGTCTTCTTCATCAAATCTGCGTAATACATTAAATAACTGAGCTGCAACAGAATCTAAATCTTTGCGACTTCCACAGGCAAACACTTTATCAGCATTAAGAGTCTCGATACCCTCTTCAGTCGTTAACACACCGACCTTTTTTCCTTCGCTTTGTTGTTGTTTAATAAGCTTTTGGAAAAAATCACGACTTCCGTTTACAAGGATGACCGGAACGTTTGGGGCATAATGCGTATATTTCATACCAGGAGCTTTTGGGGCATGATCATCTTCCATAAGCGCCTGATCTAGATTTACTTCCCCAATTACTGCTTGCAACTGTTCCTTTGTCACACCACCAGGTCGTAAAATCGTTGGTATCTCTGTTGTACAGTCAAGTACAGTTGATTCTACGCCAATTCCAGTTGCACCACCGTCAACTATTCCACTTACTTTCCCGTTCAGGTCATGGAAGACATGTGAAGCGTATGTTGGACTCGGTTTACCAGATTGATTCGCACTTGGTGCGGCGACCGGAACATCCGCTTCCTGTATTAGCGCAAGAGCGATTGGATGATTTGGCATTCTTACACCTACAGTATCTAGACCGGCGGTTACGAGTGTTGAGAGCTGCTCACCTTTTTTGGGTAGGATAAGCGTTAACGGTCCTGGCCAAAACTGGTCGATTAATTGATACGCATAGTTTGGAACATCCTTAGCAATTTCAGCTAACTTGTTGATTGAAGCGATATGGACAATTAATGGATTATCACTAGGTCGGCCTTTGGCCTGATAAATTTTCTGTACTGCTTCATCCGAACAAGCATTGGCTCCCAATCCATAAACCGTTTCAGTTGGAAAGGCAACGACTTCATTTTCCTTGAGTAATGTAGCTGCTTGCAAAATTTGTGGATAACTAGTGGATAAGTCAGCTAAATCATCCACAACCCATAGCTTTGTATTCATATGTACTTACTCCCTTGTAAACCGTTCATTTCTACTTGGTATCATTGAACTTAGTAGATGCTTAACTCTTGGAATTATATATAAATATTAACATTAAAACAAGCCTTATCCACAATTTGTGGATAAGGCTTGTTTTAATGTGGAAAAGTATGTGGATATATCCACATTATGAAGACTTTACCATCACCTTAGCATTTGCCTCTTTTAAAGACTCTCTCATATGATTTAAAGATAGCAACTGTTGTGGAATGGACGCTTTCTCAATTTCCTCAAAGCCCATTATAGAAAGAAATTGAACAGATGCTTCCTTGTTTGTCACTAAGTATAAATGTGTTAACCCTTTTTGTTCTGCTAACGTTTGAATACTTTGAAAGAGCGTTAAAATATGGGCCTGCTTCAGCTTGTCCGATATAACAAGCGAGCGTAATAATCCATGCTCATCCACCGGCTCAACACCCATACAAGCAACTGCCTCATTCTCACCATTCTCCATTATCACAAAATAATCTAGTAAACTTTCAAATCCCTCTGAACTAACCCCTGCCTTTTCAACAAAACTAGCTAGCTTCGCAAGATCACTTTCCTCCACAACCTTCAATTGATAAAACACACAATCACCCCGTTTTGATTTCTACTCCAACTCTATGAGGTAATCACTAGTTTTATGCATTTTTTTTGAAATTGGGGACAGGCCCCAATTTAGCAATTTCTCCACTACATTATCGCTAACAGTCAGAACTGGCGGGCAAAATAAAAGAGTGGGGACTGGCCCCCACTCTTTTAACCATTCTATGAAAATAATCCTTGGAACCATTCTACTAAGAAAAATTTGACTTCGACTTCTTCTTTTTCTTCTTCTTCATCCTCTAGTAGTGAAACTAATTTTTCAGTTGTTTTATCTTCGTCATTCGTTTGCTTTGTTTCTGTTTCTTCTTGCTCCTCAGCTTTAACTGCTTCACCATTCGAGAAGTCTAAGAAGCATAGTGGTGGGAATAACACACACCACCAATTTGCACCTTTTGCTTCACCAAGGCTGATTAAAATCGCTTCATATTCACCAGCTGGATAGATAAAATTTCCGTAAAGCTTTGTTGGAAAGCTGACATTATCGAAATTAACAGAATACGTTTGCTCTCTGTTTTCCTTTTCAAGTGTATCCTCAACAATTGCTTCAATATCCGGAAGTCTTGATTGAATCAATTGTCTAGCCGCTTCTACTGAAGTTAGTTCAGCCACCCACTGGGTAATTTCCTTATTTACTTCATCACGGATTTTTCGTTTCAATTGCTGATCTTCATCCGAATTGCTATTGGCTAAAATTCGTAACCGAATCGCTTCGTCTGGTATTACCATTTGTTCCTGGCCACTAGCAGCGACAGGTTCTTTATATAAGTTTAATATGGCTCCTATAAGTAATAAGAAGATATATATAAGTACAAGTAGTTGTTTTTTCATTTCACTCACGCTCCCTTGGTAAACAGTATGGACAGCGTGAGAGATTGTTAAACTACTTTTTTAAAAATAGTTTGCTAGATTGGGGCCAGGCCCCAATCCATTCATTTTCTCTTATACTTTTCGAGTTTAACTAATTTGGGGACTGGCCCCGGTAGATACCAAAAAGAGAGAAGAATGAATCAAATCATCCTTCCCCTCTTATGTTTGGTGGGTTTAGCTGGTTTGGGGACTGGCCCTCAAACTATTCATTTTCTCTTATATTTTGCGAATTTAACTAATTTGGGGACTGGCCCCGTAGTTGGCCCCCGTAGTTAGTCTCTGCAGACGCAAACACCATTCGATCCTTCCCATTTATATCATATACAACTTCTACTTTAGCTGTTGGTAGGGCTTGCTCGAGTAGGTGTTTAACGTCTTGTCCTTGTCCGGCGCCTATTTCAAAGGCAATGAGTGCATTTGGGCTTAGCAAGGGTAGCATATCGGTGGTCAGTCTTCTGTAGAAGTCTAGACCATCTTGTCCTCCTGCTAAGGCGCGCATTGGTTCATGGTCTTTGACAACAGGGGATAAGGTATCGATTTCGCCGTCAGGTATATAGGGTGGGTTTGATACTAGTATATCAATTTGATTCAAATGATGAGAGACTGGTTCTAGTAGATCTCCGTGGAGAAATTGGACGTTTGCAGCTAACTCGTTGGCATTTTCTTCTGCTAGTTTAAGCGATTCTGCTGCGATATCTATCGCTGTGACTTGAAAACGCAAATTCTCTAGGGCTAGCGTAATCGCAATTGCTCCGCTTCCTGTTCCTACATCTACCACCTGTAGCTGTTCAGTTCCAGCGAATTGTCTTGTGGCACTTTTTAGAATCCCTTCAACTAATTCCTCGGTTTCGGGGCGCGGAATTAACACCTCTTTATTTACTTTGAAGCGTCTTCCATAGAATTCTTCGTAGCCGATCAAATATTGTACAGGAATTCCGTTCACATGTTTGATCACGTCAGTTTTAAATGCTTGTTGTTGCTCATCTGAGAGGACCAGTCTCAGGTTGGCTAACATGGATGATCTCTCCATTTTTAAATGGTGTAGTAGCAAGAGTTCACCTGCATTTGCATCTCTTCCCGCTTCCTTTAAATAAGAAGAAGCCCAGTTTAGGGCTTCGAATACAACATTCATTTGCTTTTATTCTTCCGCTGCTTGAAGTCGACTTGATTGATCTTCAATGTTTAATGCATCAACGACTTCATCAAGCTTTCCTTCTAGAATTTGATCTAGTTTTTGCAGGGTTAATCCAATTCGATGGTCCGTCACTCGGTTTTGCGGGAAGTTATATGTTCTAATACGCTCAGAACGGTCGCCTGTTCCGACGGCAAGCTTACGATTTTGATCAATCTCTGCCTGTACTTCACGTTGGAATTTATCATACACACGTGCTCGTAGTACTTTCATTGCTTTTTCTTTATTTTTAATCTGAGATTTTTCATCCTGACATGATACGACTGTACCTGTTGGTAAGTGAGTTAAACGTACAGCAGACATCGTCGTATTAACACTTTGTCCCCCTGGACCACTTGATGTGAAGGTATCAGTGCGGATATCCTTGTCATGGATTTCAATCTCGACTTCCTCAGCCTCAGGTAAAACGGCTACTGTTGCAGTCGAGGTATGGATACGTCCACCTGACTCTGTCTCAGGAACACGTTGTACGCGATGTGCGCCATTTTCAAATTTTAATTTCGAATAGGCACCTTTCCCATTAATCATAAAAATGATTTCTTTTAAGCCACCAGTACCAGTAGCATTTGTTTCCATCACATCAATTTTCCAGCCTTGCATTTCCGCAAACCGACTATACATACGGTATAAGTTCGCAGCAAATAACGCAGCCTCATCTCCACCAGCCGCTCCACGAATCTCAACAATAACGTTTTTATCATCGTTTGGATCCTTTGGCACAAGAAGAATTTTTAAGCGTGCTACTAAATCTTTTTCACTGTCCTCTAATTCGGATAGCTCTTCTTTCGCCATTTCGCGCATTTCAGCATCAAGCTTTTCATTTAGCATTGATTTTGTATCAGAAATTTGTTCGCGGATGTCTTTGTATTCTCGATAAACTTCAACTGTTTCTTGTAAATCAGACTGTTCTTTTGAATATTCACGCAACTTTTTAGAATCACTAATAATATCAGGATCCATCAATAGCTGATTTAATTTTTCGTAACGGTGTTCTACCGATTGTAAGCGATCTAACATATTGTTCACCTCTATTTTCATGCATAACGTTATAATTATAGTATAGGTCAGTTAAAGCGTCAAAAGCAAATTGAATATTGACAAGAAAAGCACAAAGCGAAAAGCATTAGACGAGGCGGCTGTTGGTTGCTCTTTAACCATCACGGATTGTCTTATGCCTTAAGTTTTTTCCTCGAGCCAATGGCGCCTGGAGCTAGACACCAAGACTTAGTACAAGGAAAGATATAAATTCTGATACTAAAACGAAAAGCGGTTGAGAAAAGGAAAACCTGATCACCAACAAAAAACGAAAAGAGACGAGGTCACTTTCATATGAAGATTAACAAAATCCATCATGTCGCAATTATTTGTACAAATTACCAAATTTCAAAACAATTCTACGCAGAGACGCTTGGATTTAAGATCCTGGCTGAAGTATTTCGCGAGGAACGTCAATCCTATAAATTAGATTTAATGGTCAATGACACTTATCAAATCGAACTATTTTCTTTTCCAAACCCTCCAGAGCGTCCGACACAACCAGAGGCAGCTGGACTTAGACATTTAGCCTTTGAAGTGCCCAATATAGACGATGCGGTTAGGGAGCTTACTGAAAAAGGCGTATCCGCTGAGCCCATTCGTGTCGACCCACACACGGATAAGCGGTTTACTTTCTTTCAAGATCCAGATGGTTTACCACTTGAGCTTTATGAGGGATAACCCTACGTATCGACAATGATTTTGCACTTTGTAAAACTTCCACTTTCTTTGCCGAATCCATTCTAGTTTTGTCTAACGTAAAGGAACTATCCTTTATAGGTCGAAAACCTAGTCTATAAGTTCTTAAATCGGATCTGTTCCTTGAATATTGGTGAAAACTTTACGATTGGGGAGGAAAAAGAAATGAGTACAGCTGCAGTTGCAAAATTACTTGGTGTTTCTCGGAGAACGGTTATGAGATGGGTTGATCAAATAGGTATGCACTTAGAAAAAAATGAGCTTGGTCATTATCAATTTACCGATGCTGATATTGATCACTTAAGACAAATACAAGAACAAGCGAATGCCCAAGCTGCCAATACACCAATCTCTCAACCTGTTCAAAAGGGTAGAACAGGCGTTGTCAAAAGTCCAGCATCGATTGATGCAAACAAAGTAAATGCTCTAAACGAACGAGTAGATGACCTGGAACGGAGAATCCGCAGCAAGGCAGATGATGTTGTGTCCTATCAAATCCTTCAACATCGCAAAGAAATGGAAGAGCTATTAGGTAAGATTACGATGCTTGAAGAAAAAGTAGAGAAACTAGAAAGCAACCAACAAAAACGTGAACCTATTAAAGATAAGGTATTAGTTTTTGACCAACCTACTGCTCCACAACGGCCGAAACGAAAAAATTTAATCAGTTCAATTTTTAGTTTGTAGAGGTGTTTCCTATCCCTTTTAATGCTCGTATTGATAGAGAAAGAGGCTGAACCCCATCGAATAGGGTCCAGCCTCTTTTAGCTTTCTTATTGCTGTTTAAGTCTAGTTCGTTTTCGCTGAATAAAGATCAGGAATCCTCCTACTGCGAAAATAATCGCTCCTATCACGATTAGATTAAAGAGATTTGTCGCAGTGCTTGGCAAACCAAAGCCATTCTTTTGATAACTGTCCTTGTTAGAAGGACCTTCTGGTTTTTTTGATCCATCCTTTAGGTTGTCGCTTCCATCTTTAGGGCCGTTAGTTCCTTTGTCTGGTTTGTCACTTCCACCATCTGGGCCGTCTGTTCCTTTGTCTGGTTTGTCACTTCCACCATCTGGGCCGTCTGTTCCTTTATCTGGTTTATCGCTTCCACCATCTGGGCCGTCTGTTCCTTTGTCCGGTTTGTCGCTTCCACCATCTGGGCCGTCTGTTCCTTTGTCCGGTTTGTCGCTTCCACCATCTCCTGGACCTTCTGGTTGGTTATTTTCGCCTTTTGTGAATGTCCAGATGTCAGAGGTTGTTTTTCCTGTGTAACCGTCCTCTGCGACTGCATACCAGGAGTACGTATTATTTTCGGTTAGTCCTTTCCATGTCACTTCAGCTGTATTTCCGCTTGGAGTCTTTTTTTGTTTACCGATTTCAGTATCTGTTTTTATATTGACGGCAAAGTAGTCAGTAGCTACTCGTTTTTCGTCTACCTGTAAATCAAGGTTAATGATTAATTCATCTTTACCTGGGAATTCAACTGGATCATAGAAATTATAATCATCTAAATATGGTGAATAGGTATTAACAATAATTCTGTTATTGTCCTGATCAAAATGCAGCAGCTTCATGTAGCCTTGCCCGCCTTCAGGACCACCTTGGTAATCGCCAAGCATTTGGTACACTTCGCGGTCTGCTACTCCGTCGCCATCATCATCTATTTCACTCACTAATGTTTCAGAGTCGTGATAGTGACCACTTAGAACTGCAATAACATTTTCGTTTGTTTCTACAACTTTTTCAAAAATATCATTACCTAGTGGGCTACGGTTTCCTGAAACTAATAAGTATTCATGGAAACTTAGGATCGCCTTACGATCAGGATATTGAGATAGAATATCATTCATCCACTCTAAATCCTCATCTTGTACACCCCATCCCATGTAGACCATAATAAAGTCATTTCCATTTGATGAAATTAAGTCATAGTGACCTCTATTATTTTTGTACGAATCTCCGTAATATGATTTATCTTCGAATCGATCCTCGCCAAAATACTTGTAATACTCCGTGTAATCATTTGATAATTGATCAACATCATGATTTCCTGCTAATACACCATAAGGGATATTATTTTCATCGAGGACTCCCATGTATTCATCCGCATAATTCCATTCTGAGACTTGATCAAAATTATCAACAAGATCACCCGTATGGAATACATAATCAATTTTCAATTCTTCCTGCTTCTCTGCAATCCAATTTGTTTGTCTTTCAAAAATATGTGGATAGCTTTCCGCATAATATTGTGTATCAGACATCCATACAAACGTATAATCATAGTCTTCTGGGCTACTCGGAATTTCATCTTGCACTAAGACATTGATTTTTGAGTCCTTAATAAACTCATTTCCAGTTACATTCCCTGTTAAATCAAAGTCTTCCTTCCCAGCAATTTTATAGGTTATCAATTCCCATTGATTGCTTTCATGACTCCACGCATACATTGAGACTTTTCTACCTTCAAACGAGTTTCCACGCCAAGAAAGTTCAATTCGGTCATTTTCATCAACTGATGGATCTACTGTCACATCAAAACGATGATATGGAAATTGGGTACTTGAATCAGTCGTTAAGTATTTTCCATCTGTTTCAGATACTAATGATCTGTCTTCAGTCGTTAATGCTTCTTCTCCTTCAGGAACCATTGTTTGAGGTGGTTCGATATCATTTGCATGTTTGTACGCTTTTACATTACTCATATTGGATGCATCATATTGGTAACCTTCAAAGAATGTTACATCAAGATCATCACCTGTTGGATCCGTTACTTTCACCTTTAATGTTGGATCACCCTCTACAAGAGTAGCACTATCATTAGTTGGTGAAATGAGTTCAGGTTTGTTTGGATTTTCATTATTTACCGAGAATGGAACGATTAACTCTGCCTCATTGCCAACCTTGTCCACAGCGCTAATTTTCAGTTGATGCTCACCTGGTTCAAGCTGTGAAGAAGCTGTTTCATACGGCACCTCAATTTGCTCATTATCAAGCATCACTTGTACAGAATGGACACCAGCAATTTTGTCTGTTACATCTGTATCAATTGTAAAAGCACCTTTATATTCTTTGCCTTCATCTATCGTTGTGTCGATGGCTGGTGCAGTATTATCAACGTATATTGTCGACGTTACTTCATCATCTTTGTCTTGAGCCTTGATTACATGCTCTCCATCTGCCACTTTCGTTGTGTCCCATGTATATGTTTTGGAATGTGTGTGATCATCCGTTATAGCAAAGGTAAAATCCTCAAATGGTCGGTATGTGCCATCATCACCCATATCATATACTTGCTCAGGATCAGCCTTTGCTGTATCTCTTAATACAGTCCCATCCGCTAAAATCAACCGAACATTTCGTATGTTATAGTCATCACGATTTTCTTCATTTTCTTCTAATTGAAATGGTGATGCTTTATTTCCGGCACGAACAGTAAGCGTATTGTCTCCTATTTTAAGACGATCAGCTTCTATAGGAATCGTGAATGTCTTCCAATGTGATAACCAATCTTTATCCATTAAGAAAAGAATATCGTCTCCCATTGTCACTGCATTTTGGAAATACGTATTCAGACCATTTACTTCAAGCGCAAGATAAGCTTGCGTTTCTAATGATTTATGTGTGTCTTCCTGTATCTTTTGATTATCAATAGATAGTGAGACATCATCTGGTCCGTCTACCTTAGATGTTCCTTTTAGAACTTTTTTACCAGCAAGAATGTCTTCATTTTTTACATTTAAACGAAGATCTGAGTCATCGATCTCGCTTTTGATATCAATCTTATATGTGTCACTTTTCACTTCGTTTGTTCCATCTGATGCTACAAAGAAATATTCTACATATTCTTTTGCAATCAGATCTGAAGCGTAAATCATATTTTTATATAATTGTGATTCAGAATCTAGTGCTAATAGCGTTTCATTAAATGATTCCTGATCGTTTGTCCGATAAAATAAGCGAACTGTTTTAACCCCTACATTATCATTCGCTTCTGCAGAGATTTCAATATCATCTGTTTGATTGACTTCTGTAACAGCTGTTTTATTTATGATTGTAGGAGGTGCTGAGTCATCTATAATATGTACTGGTTGATTTGGAACTTGGTATGATTCTACTGCTCCCGGAGTAGCATCTTGGATCCCAGCACTTACTTTACTTGACTGTGTTGAACCGTCTTCTGGGTATTTGTAGATGATTCCTTTATCCGGTACAGTATCATCGACATTTGCCACTTCGTTGTAATAGGAAACCGTGATTTCTTCCTTCGTATTTGTCGCAACGACTAGTCCGCGCGTGCTACCATTTGCCATGCCATCACTTTGAATTTTGACGATATCTTTATTTTCTACTAGATTCGTAGCAAAATGGGCATTAAAATCGGCAACGGTCTGTTCACCATTCATTGAATTGATGATCCAAAATACGAGGGTTTCCTTTGAAGGAATGACCACATCCTCTGGTATTGATGGCCAGACAACATCACTAGCTGGATCTGTTCCATAGCGATATTGAATTTTATAATCTCCGAAATTTAAGTCTTTATCAGTATTATTGTAAATTTCGATAAATTCATAGCCATCTGCTGAATCAACATTCGCTGTATCTGGAACCACTTCTGTTACTAGAAATTTTGGTATTTTACTAGTATCTACTGCCTCTTTCTTTACTGTAATCTTATATTCTTCCGTTTTCGCTACATTTGTTCCATCTGATGCTTCAAGATAGTATGTAATCGAAGAATCAACACTTGTACCCGGAATCTCCGCTGTATAAGTTGAAGAATCTGTACTTGTATTCATCGAAAGTGAAGTAAACGTATCTTCTCCTTCTTTTTTATAATGCAATGTAGCGAATGGCACAGCCTTATCATCGTTTACACTAGCTTCAATGACGATTGGCAAAAATGCATCACTTTCTTTAACTGGTGTATGAGTAATGACCGGTGCTTCGGTATCTGTTGGTGCTTCTTCAAGTTCAACAGGTTTTGTTGGTACCTGAATCTCTTCGATTGTTCCAGGTGTTGGTATTGCAAGTGTCTGCAGTTTTTCCATTTCAGTTCCCGCATTTGGAAATAGGTACTGAATCCCAACTCCTGTGTTATCAGAATCTCCAGCTAAATAACTTGCCGAAACAATCTCTGTACCTGCGTTATCCTTGATAAGAAGTGCTCTGTTTCCTCCATTTGCAAATCCAGGAAAGCTAGAATTGTATTCTATTACGTTATCGCTTGTTAAATCTGATTCAAAGTTTGTGTTGAACTCTGCTAGTGTTCGCTCACCATTATTAAACCAAAAAACAAGTGTTTCTTTCGGTTCAATTGTAGTGGTTGGAACTTGGAAAACGACTTCGTTGCCACTATCGGTATACTTATAAACAAAAGAATAATTAGATATAGGTAGTGGTTGATTGGTATTATTATAGAGTTCAAAATACTCATAATAATCGGTGCCACCACCAGTTGAGTTTGGTGATAATTCTGTAATTAGAAGCTGTTGTTCACTATATGTCTCTTCTGGAATTTCAACTGAAATCAAGTTTTCTTCTGTCTTAACTGTATGTGTACCATCTGTAGCTTCAAGGTAATAAACAAGATTCGTTTGTACTTGAGCTCCTGGGATTTCAACAGAATAATGATTCTGATTCTCTGTATTTCTGGTCATTGATAAGGATGTAAAACTGGTATCACCTTCATTCTTATAATGAAGTGTGACATCTTGCGTTGAACGATTATCGGTTACGATCGCTTCTATTTTAATTGGCGCCAATGCCTTGCCTTCTGTTATAGCTGAATGGTCAATAATTGGTGCTTCGGCATCAGCAGGGAGTTCCGCTAATTCAACCGGTTTAGTTGGAACTTGAATAGCGTCAATCGTTCCCGGACTAGGATCTGCCAATACTTGAAGCTTTTCCATCGCCGTTTTTGCTGGTTGGTATTTATATTGAACAACTAATCCAGTGTTATTCGTTTCACCTGGTAGGTAACCTGCTGATGTTACTTCATTTCCATTCTGATCTTTAATAACAGCGGCGCGATTGCCCCCATTTGCAAAGCCTGGAAAACCATCCATGTATTCAATCACTTGCTCACTTGTTAACTGTAGTCCATAATGGCTGTTAAAATCAGCTACATTAAGTCCTGCTTTGTTATACCAAAAAACAAGTGTTTCTTGGGATTCAATTGTAGTAGCGGGGATAGGAAATGTCGTTTCTTTACCAGTATCTGTGTAGTGATAAATAAAATGGTAATTCGTTAGCGATAATGGCTGATTTGTATTATTGTACACCTCAAAAAACTCATAGTTATCTGTCCCTTTTGAATCAGGAGAAATCTCTGTTATGAGTAGCTGTGGATTACTAGTATAATCTTCTTCTACTGCTTCAGTCGTTTCAACAATTGGTTCCTCTACACGATCTTCTTCTTCTACTACTGGAGCTTGTATAGACTCCGTCTCTTTTGACTGTTCAACGGTTTGTGTTGGTTCTTTTATGTCCACTTCTGATTGTTGTGTCACTTCTTTTTCTATCGTTTCTTTTACTGTCGTTTCTACATCAGAACTTTGGCCTTTTTCTTCATTAAGCTTTTCTTCTTGTTGTTCTTGATTAGGCTGATCTTGACTTTCTGTTAAAACGTCATCCTGAGCTGGTTCGTTTACTCCTGGTTCCGTTTGCTCTAGATCCTTGCTCTCAATTACTTCTTCTGCATAAACCCGTTGAACGGGAATGACCGAGATAAAGTTAGCAAGTACGATCGTAACCATAGATAATAGTAAAAATAATTTCCTGACCTTTCGGCGTAGTTCGCGCTTTTTCATAACATCCTCCTTAAAATCTCTACCTATTCATGTCAATACTAATCGAAAATTGTAAATAGAATTTAATAGGAGTGTAAAGGTTTCTAAAGATTGATGAGGAATATTAAGTTCTTGTAAATTGTTTGCTGAAAATTAAAAAGTGTGTAAATGAGGAAATTATGATTACTTAGAAGAAGATTTTGTTGACTGAGCACCGAGTTAATCTGGTGTAATTGAAGGAATATCGTTGAAAACAGAAAAGAGCTTGGAGTCATTTCTCCAAGCTCATAGCTTTGATGTTCTATTTTCTTTCTTAAAATCCTTCACAGGAGAACCTGGCACTTCATGATGATGTCTACATCTTGGTTCATAGGATTCAGATGCTCCCACGAGGATGATTGGATCATGATACGATGCAGGTTTTCCGTTAATGAGTCTTTGTGTACGGCTAGCAGGTGAACCACAGACAGAGCATACTGCCTGAAGCTTGGTCACTAATTCGGCAATGGCCATTAATTCGGGAACAACACCAAAGGGTTCACCTCTAAAGTCTTGGTCCAAACCAGCTGCTATTACTCGGTATCCTTGATTGGCAAGAAGGGTTATGACCTCACTAATATGTTCATCAAAGAATTGAACTTCATCGACAGCAACCACATCTGTACTATCTGTGATATGTTCTAAAATTTCAAGGGAGGATGCAACTGGCTTGCAAATAATCGAGACGCCATTATGTGACACAACCTCTTCCTCACTGTAACGGTTATCTATAACTGGTTTAAAAACCTTTACTTCTTGTTTCGCAAATTGCGCTCGTCGAACTCTACGAATAAGTTCTTCAGATTTGCCTGAAAACATGCTTCCACAAATCACCTCGAGCCAACCACTTTGCTTCATTACATACATTAAAACGGCCTCTCCCTTCGTTGTCAATCTATCCGAGTTGATTGACCGTACCTAAAATCATCTATATAAATTATAAAAGTTGACGTGAAAAAACAGGCAAGAGCAGATTCGTCTTGCCTGTTGGATAAACCTTATTATTGTTGTTCTTGTTTAATACCATATTTTCTATTGAACTTATCTACACGTCCACCTGCATCTGCAAATTTTTGACGTCCTGTGTAGAATGGATGGCACTCAGAACAAACCTCAACCTTGATCTCTTTGCTTACAGATCCAGTTTCAAATTCATTACCACAAGCACATTTAACCATAACTTTATTAAAGTTTGGATGAATTCCTGTTTTCATTCTTTTCATCTCCTTCCGCCCTGAATCATATCCGAAACAGAGTTAAATATCTAGAATAAGTCATCCGAGTGACGAGTCATTACTAGAAAAGCACATGATGAAATTATAACAAGTGCTAGGTCTAAAAGCAAGCCGAAGTTAAATATTACTAATAACAAAAGCGGAAATGCCTGTTCAGCCTAGGGCAAATAAGACGCTCATGAATAGAAGGTGTTCTTTACCTTCAATTCAGCTTATGGCCGAGGAAAAAAGGGTTTAGTTTTTTCCTCGAGGGGCTAGGCATCCGACTTTTCCAAAGTCGGACTGTTGGAGCTGGATGTCGACTATCCAAGTACCGTAATTTAACAATTTACCAAAAAGTTAAAAATGTTAACCTCGGTTTACCTCTGAGCCAGCAAGTACAACACTTAATATCGCTAAAAATTTTCTTAAAATACATGAGTAAGGGTGTAGAAGTGAAGCAGCTCGCCTATGATCGATTATTACGATTGGGTGCTGCTTTCATTTCCACATCTAAGTTGCTAAAGAATTCTTCGTTTGATTTCGTTTGACGTAGTTTTCTTAAGAACTTTTCGACAAAGTCCGGAGATTCTGTCATCGACTTGCGAATTGCCCAAAGCTTGTCTAAGTGGTCTTTTGGTACAAGTAATTCTTCTTTTCTTGTTCCAGAACGACGAATATCGATTGCTGGGAAAATTCGTTTTTCTGCAAGTGAACGATCTAAATGAAGTTCTAAGTTACCGGTACCTTTGAATTCTTCATAAATAACATCATCCATACGTGAGCCTGTATCAACTAAAGCAGTCGCTAGAATTGTTAAGCTTCCACCCTCTTCAATGTTACGAGCAGCCCCAAAAAAACGTTTAGGACGATGGAAAGCAGCTGGGTCAATACCACCTGATAATGTACGACCACTTGGTGGGATAACTAAGTTATAAGCACGTGCTAAACGAGTGATACTATCCATAAGGATAATCACATCTTTTTTGTGTTCAACAAGACGCATTGCTCTTTCCAAGACAAGCTCTGCTACTTTTATATGGTTCTCAGGAACTTCATCAAACGTCGAGCTAACAACGTCTCCAGCTACTGAACGTTCAATGTCTGTTACTTCCTCTGGTCTTTCATCTATTAATAAGACGATAAGCTCAGCTTCAGGATTGTTTGTTGTCACACTATTAGCAATTTCTTTTAATAACATTGTCTTCCCTGCTTTAGGAGGAGCAACAATCAATCCACGCTGTCCAAAACCAACAGGCGCAATAAGATCCATAATTCTTGTTGATAGGTCATTTGGTTTTGTTTCAAGGTAAATTTGTCTGTCTGGATAAAGAGGAGTTAGCGCTGGAAAATGTACACGTTCCTTTGCTGTTTCTGGATCTTCACCGTTCACCGCTTCTACATGAAGCAATCCATAATAGCGTTCGTTTTCTTTTGGAGGACGAACTTTACCAGATACTTTGTCCCCATTACGTAAATCAAAACGTCTAATTTGTGAGGCAGAAATATAAATATCCTCTGAACTTGGTGAATAGTTGATCGGTCTTAAGAAACCAAAGCCTTCCGACTGAATAATTTCTAAAACACCTTCCATGAATAATAAATCTTCTTGTTCAGCATTTGCCTTCAAAATAGCAAAAACTAACTCTTTTTTCGTAAGCTTACTGTAATAAGATACTTTATAATGACGTGCAAGCTCGTACAATTCTTTCAGTTTCATATTTTCTAAAGTAGAAATTGAGACCTGATTCATAAAAAACACCACTCTTTTTATTTTTCAATATAATACCTAGATAGGTATCTAGGTTTGATCATTACTATATGCTTAAAAATGTACCATTAGTTGAACCAATGGAGAAATAAATACGTACTTATTGGATAGTGAAGGAAAATGAAGGTGAACCTGAAGTAGATTATCATTCATGCATTCAACGCAGCACTCTTTATTTTTACCCTATTTTACACTTTTAATCAATCATTTTTAGAAAATCCAGTATAAATATGAGGTTTTTGAAGAGGAAAACGGGAATTTCACCCATTTTCCCTCAGGGTAGGTATCTTTATTTTTAACTGTATGAATCGATACCTATAAGACAATAGGTACCCGTATAATCCAAAGCTAGTTAGGAATTTTGCAGCTGTTCAATTTCTTTATCTGTTAATTTTTCACGCCAAATTGTTGCCCCAAGGCCTGTTAATTTCTCCTCAAGTTGGCTATAGCCTCTATCAATATGCTCAAGCCCGGTAATTTCAGTTACTCCATCAGCCATAAGACCGGCACATATAAGTGCTGCTCCTGCTCGTAAATCACTCGCTTTTACCTTTGCACCTTGAAGTCTAGCTGGCCCTGAAACAATCGCAGAACGACCTTCAACTTTTATCGTTGCGCCCATTCTTCTTAGCTCATCAATATGTTTAAATCTGGCCGAGTAAATAGTATCGGTTACAACACTCGTCCCTGTAGCTCTTGTTAAAAATGAGGTGAACGGCTGTTGCAGATCAGTTGGAAATCCAGGATAGACAAGAGTTTTGATATCGACTGCCTTAAGTTCCTTCTGACCGCCAACAATTAACACCTGATCATTACTCGTTTCGATATGTAACCCTGTCTCTCTCAGCTTAGCAATAAGTGACTCTAAGTGAAGGGGAATCACATTATTTATCATGACTTCTCTTCCTGTTGCAGCACCTATAATCATATAGGTTCCTGCCTCAATTCTATCTGGAATAATTGAATGACGGCATCCGTGGAGCTTTTCGACACCATCAATACGAATGACATCCGTACCTGCACCTTTTATTTTCGCACCCATGCTTGTAAGCAATGTAGCTACATCAATAATTTCAGGTTCTTTAGCTGAGTTTTCAATAATCGTTCTACCCTTTGCTAGCACCGCTGCTAACATGATATTAATCGTTGCTCCGACACTAACAACATCTAAATAAATACGAGCGCCTCTCAGTTCTTCCGCACGTAAATAAATCGCACCTTGTTCATTTGTTACCTGTGCACCTAAGGCCTCAAAGCCTTTAATATGCTGATCAATTGGGCGTGGACCTAAATGGCAACCCCCTGGTAATCCAATAACAGCTTTTTTAAATCGACCTAACATTGCACCCATTAAATAATAGGATGCACGCAGTTTCTTAACCTTTCCATTTGGCAATGGCATTGAAATCATTGATGATGGATCAACTATCATTTCATTGTTTTTTAAAATGACTTTACCACCGATTTCCTCCAATAAATCTCCAAGTATGTTTACATCAGAAATAGTTGGTAATCCTTCAATTGTGACAGGTGATTCAGCTAATATTGTTGCAGGTATTAGAGCAACGGCACTATTTTTTGCACCGCTGATATTTACAGTACCTTTCAGTAAATCTCCACCTGCTACTTTTAATTTTTCCATGATAGTCTCCCTTCTTATGAAGTTGACTTTTTTCGGAATGAACATGGAGGATAAGCTTAACCTTAATTTCGCACATTAAGTTTTATTTAAACGAAACACGCATTCTTTCATTAGCCATCATGTTATCCGAATAAAAACATTTCTTGTCAACAAGTATTCTTTTGCAGAGATTGTCTAAAGATGAGGAAAAATGATGTCGATTTCGTTTTCTGTCAACGATTTTGACAAAAAACTTGAATTCTTAGTACCTTTTACCCCTTTTTGACAACCAATTCTATAGAAAAAAGGACATAAGCTGTTTACCTCTTTTATTTCCTTATATGCCCTAGTAAATACATAATAAAAACCAGATAATAAAAACTTCTTATAAAAGAAGCTCTTACCATTCATTATTTCGCGATTTATTTCTTATAATGGGTTCTCCTCTATTAAACCATCTATTAAGCAGGACAACAATGTTTAACTCAAAGAATCAACTTTAAAAGATGATCCAAAAGACCGAAAAAAACAGCTATTAACGTATAGCATCCATTGGTATTTTGCACTTTTTCTATTAAAAGTAAAGGCTACAAACCTTTTAAAAAGAGATTATGAAATAATATAAGTGCCATGTTCGCAAAGATTGTTGTTTTCCGTACAAAGTTCTAATGTACACGTTTTAAGGATTCCTTCGTGCTCTTTTCGCTAAATTACTCTGATATCCCTATGGAGATAGCCTCAATAGCACTAAGCAACAAACTTTTAGAAAAGAGCCTATAAGAAATCTTTAAAATTCTTATGGAAATTCACGAGAAAGAAGATGAGGTCAATAGGTCTGGTTTTGTTTCCTATGCGAGGAATTGAATGTAAAAAGAGGTTGACTCAAATGGTCAGCCCCTTTTCTATTATTCTAGTAATAGATAGCTGGTCAGCTAGGTTATGTTCATTACAATTGTTAGCGCTTTCTTTTAATCTGGAATATAACCGCCTTTAAAAGACGGTTATTAATCCATTTCTATGTTTACGCTTGGTTTGAAGAACCAAATTCACGCATTTTACCGATTACTGTTTCTTTAATTGCGTCACGAGCTGGTCCTAAGTATTTACGTGGATCATATTCGTCTGGTAACGCAGCTAACACTTCACGAACTACTTTCGCAGAAGCAATTTGATTTTCAGTGTTAACGTTAATTTTAGCTGTTCCGAAAGAAATAGCTTTTTTGATATCATTTGTTGGGATACCAGTACCACCATGAAGTACTAATGGCATACCTGTTAGGTTACCAATTTCTTCCATTTCTTTGAATCCTAAGTTTGGCTCACCTTTGTAAGGTCCATGAACAGAACCTAAAGCTGGAGCTAAACAGTCAATACCAGTACGTTTAACTAGTTCATCACATTCTTGTGGATCTGCATAGATTACGCCTTCTGCAACAACGTCATCTTCTTGTCCGCCAACAGTTCCTAATTCAGCTTCAACTGAAACATTCTTTGAATGAGCATATTCAACAACTTTAGAAGTAATTTCAATATTCTCTTCAAATGAGTGATGTGAAGCATCGATCATAACAGATGTAAATCCAGCTTCAATTGCTTCTTTACATTTGTCATAGCTAGAACCATGGTCAAGATGAATCGCAACTGGTACTGTGATATTGTAGTCTTCCATTAAACCTTCAACAATTTTCACAACAGTTTTGAATCCTCCGATGTAGCGTCCTGCACCTTCAGAAACACCAAGAATAACTGGTGATTTCTCTCCCTCTGCTGCTTGTAGGATTGCTTGAGCAAACTCAAGGTTATTGATGTTAAATTGTCCTACTGCATATCCTTTGTCTTTTGCTGTTAACAGCATTTCTTTCATTGAAACTAAAGGCATGTCGAAAAATCCTCCTAATGAACCTAATTTTCTGATACAGAAAAGTTTATCATACCTAGCATGACCAGATAAAATATTAATATGTAGAGTCTGCATGATCACTTTTCACTTCTATAGCATACCAATTTCTTGGACAAACGGCAACAATTCGACAGCTATTTCGGTCGTAAATTGTTGCTAATTTGCTTTTAGAGGTAAATATTTCTTAACAGCTTCGCGAATTTCGTCAATATCAAAAGGCTTCGCAAAATGAGTAAGTGCTCCTAAATCCTTGGCTTCTTGGATCATATCCAATTCCCCATACGCCGTCATAATGATCACACATATGTCTTGGTCAACCATTCGCATTCTTTTTAAAATTTCAATCCCATCCATTCCAGGGATTTTCATATCTAATAGCACTAAATCAGGAGAATGCTGGTCAATAATTTCTAAAGCCTGAAATCCATTGGCCGCTTGAAAGGTCTGATAGCCTTCTTTTTGAAAAACCTCATTTAATAAAATTCGTATACCATACTGGTCATCAACTATTAAGATTTTTTCTTTCAACATGATTTATACACCTCTGGTTTATCATTTTAAGTTCGTTTTAAAAGTAGGCTATTTTCGCAAAGATTGTTGTTATCCTTACAAAGTACTAATGTACACGTTTTAAGTATATCTTCGTGCTCTTTTCCCTAAATTACTCTGATATCCCTCTAGAGATAGCTTCAATTTACATCATAAAAATCCAAAAACCGATTTTTATTCACTAAAGCAACAAACTTATAGAAAAGGGCCTAAACGGAATAAGAGTACAGAAAGGTTCCGCTTACATAGCTTTCAACTAACTAATCAAATCGATTAGATTCCATCCTTTTTTAAAAACACTAGAACCAAATCCCGTTCTTTTCATAGTGGATCCCTTCAAGTTATTTAGTTACTCGCACATAGATACATAACTAAATAACCTACACCGGTCCGTTACATGTATAATTCTATTTACAGTCGCGTTCTCCTGCTAATTTGTCATAATCATTTGTCGACAAATTCTGCTGTTTCGTTGATATAAATCGACATTTCTTTATCATTGTCGTTCTTTTCGTTATAATACCTTAAACAAAGGAAATGAGGAAGGAAGGATTCAATTTTTATGATGAAAATTTTCACAACCCAATTAACTGGGTTTCTTAATCGTATTTTAGACAAAGAGGTAGAAGCAATTGAAGATAGTGCAAGACTTCTTGCTCAAGCACTTATTGGCGAAGGAACTATTTATATATATGGTTACCAAGAATTAAATGGAGTGGTATTGGAGGCAATGATGAGCACTGAGCCTTTAAAACGTGCTCAACCGCTTTTCGATGATAATGGTGAAATGAAGAAGCTCACTCCTGCAGATCGTGCCTTACTTTTTACTTATCGCTCATCTGATGAAGACGTGATTTCTATTGCAAAGGACTTAGCAAATCAAGGCATTCAAACAGTTGGTGTATCAGCGTTAATGAAAGATACTGCTGGTCTAGATACCATAACAGATTTCCATGTTGATGCAAAACTACGTCAGCCGCTTATACCAGGTGATGACGGGCTAAGATATGGCTTTCCCGCATTGATGACATCTTTATATGTGTATTACGCAATAAGTTTTACCATAAAAGAAATATTAACTGAATATGAAGATGATTTGTAAGCAATTAGCTGTGACTAATTGCTTTTTTTGTTGAGAAGGTTTAATTGGATTGATTAAGAGTATAAAGATTAGCGTTGTGGTTCATTTAATTCGTAGAGTGGTTCAATTATTGTACTAAGCGGTTCATTTAATTGACAAAGTGGTTCAATTAATTAAGATTGTGGTGCAATTAGTTGACAGAGTGGTTTAATGCTGGTGAATGCGGGAACATTTTAGGTGGATTGATTCATTTAGTTGATCCAGTGGTTCAATTATTACCACATCGATACTGAAGTACCAGCTAATTAGATTATCTCCTACGGTTCATCGATTATTCGACAAATAACGATAAAGGCTACTTCACTATAAAAAAAGCTAACTTCCATATTGAAAGTTAGCTTTTTTTAGATATTACATTTTTTCTGAATTTGATAATGATGCACGAACGAAATCACGGAATAATGGTTGTGGCTTAGTTGGTCTAGACGTGAATTCCGGATGGAATTGTGATGCCACAAACCATGGGTGATCTTTAATTTCGATGATTTCAACAAGTCGTCCATCAGGAGTTGTTCCAGAGAAAGTGAACCCTGCCTCTTCCATTGCTAGACGATATTCATTGTTGAATTCATAACGGTGACGGTGACGTTCATAGACTACTTCTTCCTTGTACGCTTCGTATGCACGTGAATCCAGACTAAGTTTACTTGGAGATAGTCCTAGACGTAATGTTCCACCTAAATCTTCGATGTCCTTTTGTTCAGGAAGTAAATCAATAATTGGGTATGATGTGTTAGGATCTATTTCAGAAGAATTAGCTCCTTTTAATCCCAATACGTTACGTGCAAATTCGATGGTAGCTACTTGCATACCAAGGCAAATACCTAGGAATGGTATTTTATTTTCACGAGCATATTTTGTCGCAAGGATCTTTCCTTCTACTCCACGATCACCAAATCCTCCAGGGACTAAAATGCCGTCGACATCTTCGAGCTCATCCTTCAAGGTTTCTTCTGAAAGCAATTCAGCGTTGATCCATTTGATCTCAATATCTGAATCATATTCATAGCCTGCATGGCGGAGAGCTTCAACTACAGAAATATAAGCATCTTGTAATTCAACATATTTTCCGACAAGACCAATCTTCGTTGTTTTTGAAAGATTTGTTACACGGTCAACTAGCTGTTTCCATTCAGTCATGTCAGCTTCATTGCATGAAAGTTTTAAATGATTACACACAATTGTGTCTAAGTTTTGGTCTTGTAATGCTAATGGGATGGAATAAAGTGTTTCAGCGTCACGGCACTCGATTACTGAGTTCGTGTCGATATCACAGAATAAAGCGATTTTATCCTTCATGTCTTGTGAAACAGGTAATTCTGTTCGAACGACAATTACATTTGGTTGAATTCCAAGGCTGCGAAGTTCTTTTACACTATGTTGTGTAGGCTTTGTTTTCATTTCACCAGCAGCTTTAATGTATGGAATAAGTGTGCAGTGAATGTACATAACATTATTACGGCCAACATCACTTTTTATTTGACGAATTGCTTCTAGGAAAGGCAATGATTCGATATCCCCTACTGTTCCGCCAATTTCAGTAATGACCACATCTGCACCAGTTTCTTTACCCGCACGGAAAACACGTTCTTTGATTTCATTTGTGATGTGTGGAATGACTTGTACGGTTCCACCAAGGTAATCGCCACGACGTTCTTTTTTAAGGACTGTTGAGTAGATTTTACCTGTTGTCACGTTGTTAAACTTTGTTAAGTTAATGTCGATAAAACGCTCATAGTGGCCTAAATCAAGATCTGTTTCAGCGCCGTCACCTGTTACAAACACCTCACCATGCTGATAAGGGCTCATTGTTCCTGGATCCACATTGATATAAGGATCAAATTTTTGAATTGTTACACTCATGCCACGGTTTTTTAGTAATCTACCTAATGAAGCAGCTGTAATCCCTTTACCTAAGGATGATACAACTCCACCTGTTACGAATATATACTTTGTCATGATCTTCCCCCTCAGAAGCTTATAAAGATTGTTCAAAAAAATCTGGATATTAGCCTGTCCAGTCGAAGGTTCAATGACAGCCATCCTTAGGAAAACTAGGAAAACAAATCCCTATTCTCCTCACCTAATAACTTCACGCTACCTCGAACTTCTTGGCTGTTTTTGTCCTCTATTTTTGAAACACTCACTTATATTTGTTTATTTTGCACAAAAAACATCGAAATCATTTGGGTGCTAGCTCTTTTCATAAAAGTAAGTTGCTCTATGCCTTAGAAAAATCGTCTTTTGGAATTTTTCTCGTATGAAATGATTCTATTTTCAAAGAGAATAACAAGATATTTAAACGAAAAGAGCACTTCATTAACTTAAATTCATAATATCTCCTTGGCTCTTTCCATCCAACAGTCTTTTCTTAAAAGATCACTTCCTACGCTACATACATAGAATCACTCTTAATAATCCTTGCGAACCCAACATGCTAATAGATCACAACGAATAAAGCTAAATAATAATAAAAAAAGTAGTATTAACTACGTAAAAATAGAAAGCTCCCTTCCAAACAAGTTGAAAGGGAGCTGTAAATGTATTATATACATAACGTTTGCTTTTTTAAGAGCCCAAAATAGATTCTACCTAGTAAAAAAAAGAAAGTCAAGATGATTAATCTTTATTTTTCTTCCTCTTCTTCATCTAAATCATCATCGTCGTCATCGTCATCATCTAAATCGAAGTCATCATCATCTTCAACAAGATCATCGTCATCATCATCTAAATCAGTATCATCAAGATCATCGAAATCATCATCATCATCTTCTTCGTCTGCTTCATCAAAGCCCTCTAGTTCATCATATACGACTTCTTCAACGTCATCGAAGTCTTCAATATCCGCTTTAGCAGCTTTCTTTTTCGCCTTTTTCTTTTTAGGCTTTGCAGCTGGAACAATTTCTTCTTCAATTTGCTCATAAGGGTACCAAGTACGTAATCCCCACATATTTTCGCCTACACAAATGAAACGGCCATCTATATTTATATCCGTATAAAATTGAGCAATTTTCTCTTCAACTTGTTTTTTTGTTAGGCCAAGATGAGATGCAATTTCTTTAACTAAATCACTGAAAACATACGGCTTTTTACCTTCTAAGAATAGCTCGTAGGCAACTTCTACCATCGCCATTTCTCTAATTTGTTCTTTTGTTAACTGCTTTAAACTCATGTACAGCACTCCCTTTCTTGGTCATACATCTATTTATTAGGCTCTATTCTAAAAGTTTGTTGCTATCAAACCTAGCTGAGTAATCATGCGAAAAGAGCACGAATACAGGCCAAATACGTAAAGTAGTACTTATACGAAAAACAACAATCTTTGCGATAACAGCCATTTATAAAACGTTCATTACTATGTAAAAAGTCGAGCTTGCAAATCATACCATTCATTATAAACAAATTCTAGCAGTTTATGCCACAATAATCACGTATAAAATGTATTAAGCTTATTTTCTGATAGATTGTTCTTTATTATAGGGTGATGACATGACCCAAAAAGGAGGAAGTCAGGTAATGAATGCCTCCCAAAAGTATGCCTTACATATTCCGACGGTACTGTCCTCCCACCTCATATAACGCCTGTGTGATTTGACCAAGACTAGCAACCTTTACTGTCTCCATTAGCTCTGCGAATATGTTGCCATCTTCAATTGCGGTTCTTTTTAATTTCTTCAATGCCAGCTCTACATTTTTTCCATTTCGCTTTTGGAAGTTTTGGAGTTGACTGATCTGTCGTTCTTTTTCTTCCTTGGTTGCACGTGCTAGTTCCATATTATCCATTGTTTCTTCTGATATTGGATTAGGATTTAAGTACGTATTTACACCAATGATCGGCAGTTCGCCTGTATGTTTTTTCATTTCGTAAACCATCGACTCATCTTGGATTTTACCTCGTTGATATTGAGTTTCCATCGCACCTAATACACCACCACGGTCATTGATTCGCTCAAATTCCTGCAGAACTGCTTCTTCTACTAAATCTGTTAATTCATCGATAATAAACGATCCTTGTAGGGGATTCTCATTTTTTGTTAAGCCATGCTCTTTGGTAATAATCATTTGAATTGCCATTGCTCGTCTGACTGATTCCTCTGTAGGTGTTGTGATCGCCTCATCGTAAGCATTTGTATGAAGAGAATTACAATTATCATGTAATGCCATTAAGGCCTGTAATGTTGTTCGAATATCATTAAAGTCAATTTCTTGGGCATGTAACGAGCGACCAGATGTTTGGATATGGTATTTTAGCTTTTGACTTCGTTCATTTGCTTGATATTTATCACGCAAAACAATTGCCCATATCCTTCTAGCGACTCGGCCAATAACCGTATACTCTGGATCAAGCCCATTGCTAAAGAAGAATGAGAGATTTGGCGCAAACGCATTTATATCCATCCCTCTACTTAAATAATATTCCACATAGGTAAAGCCATTTGATAGCGTAAAGGCCAGCTGAGAAATAGGATTGGCTCCCGCTTCGGCAATATGATAGCCCGAAATTGAAACGGAATAGTAGTTTTTTACCTTTTGATCAATGAAATATTGCTGGATATCACCCATTAGCCTTAAAGCAAATTCAGTTGAAAAAATACATGTATTCTGCCCTTGGTCCTCTTTTAGAATATCTGCTTGGACTGTTCCACGGACCATTTGCAAGGTACCTATTTTCACTTCCTGCTGTTCTTTTTCTGTTAATGACCGTTCAAGCTTACCTGCTTTTTTGGCGATTTGCTGATCAATTGCTGTATTCATAAACATCGCTAACAGAATTGGTGCAGGACCATTGATCGTCATCGATACAGAGGTCGATGGTGCACATAAATCAAAACCTTCATATAACTTTTTCATATCGTCTAATGTACATACACTTACACCGCTCTCACCAATTTTCCCGTAAATATCAGGGCGGTGTGCGGGATCTTCACCATATAAAGTGACAGAGTCAAATGCTGTACTAAGACGCTTTGCCTCGTCATCCTTTGATAAATAGTGAAACCGGCGATTCGTCCGTTCTGGTGTTCCTTCTCCAGCAAATTGTCGCTTAGGATCCTCTCCTTCACGTTTAAATGGGAATACTCCGGCTGTATATGGAAAAGCACCTGGGAGATTTTCTTTATACAGCCATAAAAGAAGATCGCCATCATTTTTATAGGTTGGTAAGGAAATTTTCGGGATCGATAATCCGGAAAGTGAGATCGTTTTTAATTTAGTGGTGATCGTTTTATTTCGGATCACGGTCGTAAACTCATCCTGTGTATACTTTTCTTTGATTTCCTGCCATTGTGTGAGGTATGTTCTTGATTGTGGGGTTAGCTGATCTTCAAGTTTTGAATGAACAACCTGTAAGGATTGTGTGATCTCCTCATTATCTGCCTGCTCATTGAGGATCTTTCGTGTTCCATTTATCTGGAAAAGCTTTGTTGCAGTGTTTGCTTGTTCCACTGCATGCTGATGGTAGGTTCGAACTGTTTCACTAATTTCTCTTAAATAATACCGCCTATCAGTTGGGATGATCACGTTTTGTTTTTCAACATCTTTCACGGTCGGTAAGCTTGATGTCCATTTTGTTTTCGTCTTTTGATTGAGCAAATCTATAAGCTTTGCAAATAAAGTATTTGTCCCTAAGTCATTGAATTGACTAGCAATTGTGCCATATACAGGCATTGCTTCTAATGGTGCATCAAATAGCATTCGACTTCTCTGATATTGCTTTTGGACTTGGCGCTTTGCATCAACAGATCCTTTGCGTTCGAATTTATTAATCACGATTAAATCTGCATAGTCGATCATCTCGATTTTTTCTAATTGTGACGGTGCCCCAAATTCACTTGTCATCACATAGATTGAAAGATCACAGATCTCCGTCACCTCGGCATCTCCTTGACCAATCCCACTCGTTTCGACTATAACCAATTCATAACCTGCAGCCTTTACGACGGATATCGCATCGTTTATCGCTAGCGATAGCTCGGTCTTAGATTGTCTTGTCGCCAAGCTTCTCATATATACTCTTGGTGAAAAGATTGCATTCATTCGAATCCGATCTCCTAAAAGGGCACCACCTGTTTTTTGCTTAGTAGGATCAACAGAAAGAACCGCTACTTTTAGATCGGGAACTTCCGTAAGGAACCTGCGGATTAATTCGTCTGTTAATGAGCTTTTTCCTGCTCCACCAGTTCCTGTCATCCCAATAACAGGTATCACCGATTTTTGCATGTGAGGTAGCTCAAAAAAAGATTCAATTTCTTTTGCGGTACTGTTTGTTTGCACCTTTCCCTCTGCATAGGAAATGAGTTTTGCCACTGTTTTTGGCTTAGTTATTTTTCCTAGTTCAAGGATGGTCCCATCATCAATAACAGACGGGTAATCACACTCCTTCAGCATGAAATTAACCATCCCCTGCAATCCGAGTTCTCTCCCGTCCTCAGGTGAAAATATCCTCGCAATCCCATATTCATGTAATTCATTTATTTCACGGGGAATAATCACACCTCCTCCACCACCAAAAAGACGAATTTGTGATGCTCCCTTTTCCGTTAAGAGGTCATACATGTATTTGAAGAACTCAACATGTCCCCCTTGATAAGAGGAGATCGCGATCCCTTGTGCGTCCTCTTGGATAGCAGCTGATACGATTTCCTTTGCCGATCTGTTATGGCCAAGATGAATAACCTCTGCACCACTTGACTGTAAAATTCTTCTGATAATATTAATCGATGCATCGTGACCATCAAACAGGCTGGAAGCTGTAATAAAGCGTACGGAATGTTTCGGCTTGTAGATGGTTGTTGTCATCTCCATGTTTCACTCCCCTTAAAATAGATTCATAGATTCACTTGAACATTTTCTTATTTTGTAAGCATTCGAGAAATGACCAGTCTTTGAATTTCCTGTGTTCCTTCATATATTTGAGTGATTTTTGCATCTCTCATATACCGTTCAACTGGATAATCCTTTGTATAACCATAACCACCAAATACTTGAACAGCTTCAGTTGTTACGTTCATTGCTGTATCTCCAGCAAATAATTTTGACATCGCTGATTCTTTTCCATATGGTAAGCCTTCAGACTCTAACCATGCCGCTTGATAGGTTAATAGCCGCGCCGCCTCGATAGATGTTGCCATATCTGCTAGTTTAAAACTAATACCTTGCTGAGCTGCAATTGGCTTTCCAAATTGTTCGCGTTCTTTTGCATAGGCAACAGCTGCATCTAATGCTCCCTGAGCAATCCCAACAGCCTGTGCTGCAATCCCATTACGTCCGCCATCCAAGGTCATCATAGCTACTTTAAAGCCTTGGCCAACACTACCTAACACATTTTCCTTTGGAACCTTACAGTCCTCAAAAATAATCTCGGTGGTCGGTGAGGATCGAATCCCTAATTTACGTTCCTTTTTACCAATCGAAAAGCCTTCATAGTCTTTTTCAACAATAAAGGCTGTTGTCCCGTTATGCTTACTCGATGGATCTGTTACGGCAAAGACAATATAAATATCAGCTATGCCACCGTTTGTAATGAAAATTTTCGAACCGTTTAAAACATAGTTATCACCTTCAACTCTTGCATTTGTTCTCATCCCTCCTGCATCAGAACCAGATCCAGGCTCAGTTAACCCGTAAGCACCTATTTTTTCACCTAGTGCCATAGGTTTTAAGTACGTTTGCTTTTGCTCTTCTGTTCCGAATTTGTGTAATGGCCAGCCAGCCAGAGATGTATGGGCAGAGATCGTCACACCTGTGGATGCACAAACCCTTGAAAGCTCTTCAACGGCGATACAATAGGATAAATAATCGCCGCCAATTCCACCATATTCTTCTGCCCAAGGGATACCCGTCAGTCCAATACCTGCCATTTTTTTAAAAATATCCATATCAAACCGCTCTTGTTCATCCCGTTCTGCCGCTGTTGGTTCGACTTCTTTCCGCGCAAAATCTCTTACCATTTTCCGGATCATTTCATGTTCGTTTGATAGTTTGAAGTACATAGGGGGTGACCTCCTTTTGGGTGTTTGGGATTGTGTTAGTGGCCAGTGTTGAAAAAGTGGTATGATTATGTCTTAGCTTAACTTATGGCTTTTTTCGATATAGTATTTTGTTGTTTTCTTTTAAAAGAGACTCCATGTGAATGTAAAAATCCAAGTGCCGATTTTTACTAGTTTTGTTCTACATACTAATTTGAAAAAAGCTTTTTACATATAACAATCCTCTGTATCTCACTAGTCCCTTCATAAATTTCGCAGATTTTGGCATCGCGGAAATATCTTTCTACTGGGTAGTCTTTTGTGTAGCCGTAGCCTCCAAAGATTTGGATGGCTTCTGTGGTGACTTCCATTGCTGTTTTTGAGGCGAATAGTTTAGCCATGGCTGCTTGTTTGCCGCAGGGAAGGCTGTTTCCTTTTAGATAGGCAGCTTGATAGACTAATAGTTTAGCAGCTTCTACTTTTGTTGCGATATCAGCTAGCTTAAAAGAAATCCCTTGTTGATTTGCAATTGGTTTTCCAAATTGGTGCCGTTGTTTGGCATATTGAGTAGCTTTTTCACAGGCAGCTTCGGCAATTCCGAGCGACTGAGCAGCAATTCCAATTCTTCCGGCATCAAGGTTTGCCATGGCAATTTTAAAACCCTGCCCTTCCTGCCCGAGGAGATTTTCTTGTGGTATGACTGCATTTTCAAAAATTAGTTGAACAGTTCTTGAGCCATTCAGCCCCATTTTGTGTTCATCCTTGCCAATGATGAGCCCTGGTGTTTCCTTATCAACAATGAATGCCGAAATTCCCAGACCTGTTCGGGCAAATACAATATACGTATCCGCTTCACCGCCATTTGTTATAAACATCTTTGATCCGTTTAGAAGATAATTTCCCGCTTTCTTTACTGCTCTCGACTTCATAGCGGCGGCGTCTGAACCAGAGCTAGCTTCTGTGAGACAAAACGCTCCCAGCTTTTCACCCTTCGCCAATTTCGTAACATACTTTTTCTTTTGCTGCTCATTTCCAAATGAGAGTATTGGAAATGTCCCCACTGATGTATGAACAGATAGGATCACACCTAGTGTTGCACTAACCTTTGATAATTCATGAATTGCAATCACATATGAGATATAGTCCATTCCAGCGCCTTCATATTTCACTGGGATTGGAATGCCCATCAACCCTAGTTCAGCCATTTTTTTGAGGATGGGTCTCGGGAAGATTCCTTTTTCCATTTCAGCTACAAATGGCTCTACCTCCGACTTTGCAAATTCACGAACCATCTTCCGCATCATTCGTTGTTCATCCGTTAAATGTAAATTCATTAGATGCACCCCTTTAAATGAGCTAAGAACCCTTGTTAATCATGGTCTAAGATGACAAAGAGGATACTCACAAAGTCGGCAGGTTTCAAGTTCACCCCAGATTAAATCCTCTTTTTACTAGTCATTTTTCGAAACGATTTCGTCAGTTCGTCTTTGAAAACTAGAATCAATAGTTGTAAAATCCCTTACCAGTTTTTCTTCCTAACCAACCAGCTTTAACGTATTTACGAAGTAGTGGACAAGGCCGGTATTTATCATCACCAAAGCCCGTGTGGAGTGTTTCCATGATGGATAAACAAGTGTCTAGACCAATAAAGTCAGCTAAAGTAAGTGGTCCCATCGGGTGATTCATTCCTAACTTCATTACCTCGTCTATTGCCTCAGGTGAAGCTACACCCTCGTATACGGTAAAAATGGCTTCATTAATCATTGGCATTAAAATTCGATTAGAAACAAAACCAGGGAAATCATTGACTTCCACTGGTACTTTGTTTAGTTTCTTCGTGACATCGTGAATCGTTTGGTAAACATCGTCATTGGTCGCTAGTCCACGAATAATTTCAACTAATTTCATAACTGGAACTGGATTCATAAAGTGCATGCCAATTACTTTTTCTGGCCGTTTTGTTGCTGCGGCAATTTCTGTGATGGGTAATGATGATGTATTCGTCGCTAAAATGGTATTGGAAGTTACTAGCTGATCTAGCTTTTGAAACAATGCTGTTTTCACTTCAATTTTTTCGACTACCGCCTCGATGACAAGGTCTACAGAACAAGCATCTGCAAGATCGACTGAAGGCTTGATCCTTATGATTGCATCTAGCTTTTCTTTAAGGCTGAAGCGCCCCTTTTCCACTTGTTTTTGAAACTGTTGTTCAATCGTATTCAAGCCTCTCTCAACAAGTTCTGATTGAATGTCGTGAAGAATGACATCAAAACCAGCTACCGCACACACTTGGGCAATACCGGAGCCCATTTGCCCTGCTCCAATGACCATGATCCTTTCAATGTTCATTCCATCCCCCCGTTCTTATACTTCCACCATGATCGCGTCTCCTTGACCTCCACCGCTACAAATAGCGGCAATTCCAATTCCACCACCTCTTCGTTTGAGCTCATGTATTAGTGTAATGATAATTCTAGCCCCACTCGCGCCAATTGGATGACCAATTGCAACCGCTCCGCCATTTACATTCACTTTTTCCGGATCAAGGTTTGCAAGCTGATTCGTAGCTATTGCTACTGCTGCGAATGCCTCGTTAATTTCAAATAAATCAATCTCATCTACATGTCTATTAGTCTTCTTAAGTAATTCGTTTATGACTAGACCAGGTGTTTTAGGAAAGTCCTTCGCTTCCACTGCAATCGCCGTATGACAAATGATTGTTGCTAACGGGGTTCTACCCTCTTTTTCGGCTCTTTCAGCACTCATTAAGACGAGCGCAGCTGCACCATCATTGATACCTGGGGCATTACCAGCTGTAATTGTGCCATCATGATCAAACACAGGAGCAAGCTTAGACAGCCTTTCAATCGACGTGTCTTTACGTGGCGCTTCATCTTTTTCAACCAATAGTGGTTCACCTTTGCGCATTGGAACAGTCACCGGCACAATCTCTTCACTGATTTTTCCAGACTCTTGTGCTTGAGTGGCCAGCTGATGGCTTCTTAACGCCCATTCGTCCTGTTGCTTACGTGTTAGCTGTAGCTCTGAAGCTGTGCTGTTCCCATATGTGCCCATATGCACACCCGTAAAACTACAGGTTAGCCCATCATGGATCATCAAATCCTTCACAGGACTATCACCCATTTTCAAGCCCCATCTCGCCTTTGGGATACTATATGGTGCATTGCTCATTGACTCCATTCCGCCAGCAACGACCACCTCTTCATCCCCTGCACGGATGATTTGATCTGCTAGGGTGACACTTCTGAGTCCTGATGCACATACTTTATTAATCGTCTCTGTTTTTACATCCCAAGGAAGATCTGCAAGCCTCGCCGCTTGTCGTGACGGAATTTGACCTTGCCCAGCTTGAAGGACATTTCCAAAAATGAGCTCATTTACTTGGTCTCCCGTCACATTTGCTCTATTTAACGCCTCCTTAATGGCTATACCGCCTAGTTCAGCAGCTGTTAAAGTCGACAAGCTCCCGCCAAGTTTGCCCACCGGTGTTCGAACTCCACTTAAAATGACTGTTTTCCCCATCTAACTCTCCCCTTTATCCTATGCTCGATCTGGAATGTCCTAGGATTCCCTCATTTCTCACTAAGAAAAGCGCAAGCGCCTCGAACAGCCCCGACAAGCATTAGAGACTGAATAAACGAAGGTGTCCTGTCCTTAAATTCAATTAGTGGCTTATCTTATGCCATAGGAAAATAAGGTTTACTTTTTTCCCTAGGAAAAAGTGGTTTACCTTTTTCACTAGAGGGGCTAGGCGTCCGACTTTTTCAAAGTCGGACTGTTGGAGCTAGACACAAAATTAAGTACAAAACTTATCCTTTCTTATCTCACTTAAAAAGGAATAAGGGGATCGAAAACACTTCCCCTACGAAACAACTTGTTTTTGCTGGCCAAATACTGACTGTTCAAGAAGCTCAGCAACATCATAGGTTCCTACCTGCTCCTCTACTTCTTTTGCCTTTGTTCCATCACTTAGCATTGTTAAGCAGTAAGGACAGCCTGAACTAATCACAGTTGGATTTACTTTTAATGCCTGTTCCGTCCGTGCAACATTTATTCGACTCCCTGTGTCTTCCTCCATCCACATTAATCCCCCGCCTGCACCACAGCACATACCATTTTCGCGATTGCGTTCCATTTCAACAAGTTTGACACCAGGTATTGCTTTTAAGATCGTTCGTGGTGCGTCATACACTTCATTGTATCTACCTAAATAGCAGGAATCGTGGAAGGTGATTGTTTCATTTACTGGTATCTCTGGTTTTAAACGTCCTTCTGCCAATAGCTCTGCAAGCAATTCGGTATGGTGATAGACCTTTGCTTCTAGTCCAAAATCAGGGTATTCATTTTTAAATATATTGAAAGCATGTGGATCAATCGTGACGATTTTATTTACTCCATTTTTAACAAACTCATCAATATTTTTTGTTGCAAGCTCTTGGAATAAAAACTCATTTCCTAAGCGACGAGGTGTGTCACCAGAATTCTTTTCCTTATTACCTAAGATTGCAAATTTAACGCCAGCTTTATTTAGTAGTTTTGCAAATGAAAGGGCTATAGCTTGACTACGATTATCAAAAGATCCCATTGAACCAACCCAAAATAAATAATCAAATTCTTCTCCTGCCTTACTCAACTCTTTTACTGTAGGAACGACAACATCTTCGCGAGCCTCGCGCCATGTTTCACGCTCTTTACGATTCAGTCCCCAAGGATTGCTTTGTCGTTCAATATTTGTCATAACTCGCTGTGCATCTGAATCAAGTTTTCCTTCTGTTAATACAAGATAACGACGCATATCGATGATCTTATCGACATGCTCATTCATCACAGGGCATTGATCTTCACAATTACGGCAAGTCGTACAAGCCCATATTTCTTCTTCTGTGATGACCTCCCCAATTAATGAAGGATGATAGTCAATAGCCGTTGCTGCAGACTCCTGTGCCCCAGCACTTGCTGCCATTGTTGCTAGTTGATTCCCTTTTGTATGATTAAAGGCTACTGCTGGTACCCATGGCTGCTTTTGTGTCACAGCTGCACCTGTCAATGTTAAGTGATCACGCAGTTTTACAATGAGATCCATTGGCGATAGCATTTTCCCTGTCCCTGTCGCTGGACACATATTGGTACAACGACCACATTCAACACACGCATATAAATCGATTAATTGCGGTTGCGTAAACTCTTCGATCTTCCCGACACCAAATGTTTCTTGGGATTCGTCTTCAAAATCTATTTTTTCGAGCTTACCAGGGTTTGTTAGTCGATTAAAATAAACATTTGCTGGACCAGCAAGTAAGTGAGCATGTTTCGATTGTGGAACATACACTAAAAATGTTAGTAAAAATAATAAATGGACCCACCAAGCAACATAGAAAAGAACTATTGAACCTGTTTCTCCAACAAACATTAGCGTTGCTGCCAGTGAGGAGGCAATTGGCTCAGTCCAGGTTAACTCATGTCCATGCCAGATTATTGCCATTCCGTTACCAAGCAGGACGGAAACCATTAGACCACCTATAAAGATCAGGACAAGCCCCGCTTTAAACCCTCTTTTTAGACGGACTAGTTTTTCGACATATCTACGATGAAATGCCCATACCACAGCAATTAAAATCATCAATGTAACAATTTCTTGAAAAAAGGTGAATGCTGGATAAAGTGGGCCAAGAGGCAAATGAGCACCTGGTACTAAGCCTTTTATAATAAAATCAATGGCTCCTAATTGAACGAGAATAAAACCATAAAAAAACATCACATGGATTGCCCCACTCTTTTTATCCTTTAAAAGCTTCTTTTGTCCAAATACATTGACCCAAATTTTTTGTAGTCTTTCCTTCACTCGACTGTCAAACTCGATCTTTTTTCCTAATTTAATATAGCTTAGTCTCGTACGGATTAAATAAACAAACAAATAAATTGCGTAAGCGGTTACAATTAGAAATGCTATCGCATTCAACCACAACAGTGTAGCCATCCTGTTTCCCCCTATCCCAACTAGTAACTTGGTTTTTACAGTACAAGTTTAACAAGCCTTAGAACCAGCTTCTTTTCACTATCGTTCATATTCTATACTCCCATCTTAATAAATGAATGAGCATTCAGTCAATATTTTTTTGACTAACTATACCTAGATATTCAACTATATTCTCTGTTTGACCAATTATTCTCTGAACAGGGACAGGTACATAAAAACCTTGTCTTTGTAAAAACTACAAAAAAGAGGCTACTGGAGGAATTACGATTGAATGTATTGATCATTATTTGTCTTATCGTAGTAGCAATCATTTGTTGGTGTTTTATTGACTATAAATTAGGAAGAAAAGAACATCTTTCACGATCAAAGTACACCAAATTCCCCCTTAGAAAAAGTGCAATAGAGCTTTTTACTGACGGAGAGAATCTTTATAAAGATTTATTCGACAGTATTAGAAACAGTAAAAGTAGTATTCATATCCTTTTTTATATCGTCAAAAATGACAAAATAAGTGAAGAATTCCTCACCTTATTAAGTGATAAAGCAGGACAAGGTGTAGAAGTACGTTTATTTCTCGATTATATCGGGAGCTTTCAGCTAAAAAAGAAAAAGATCCAACAACTAAAAAATAGCGGTGTGATGGTTTCTCAATCACATAAACCACGTTTCCCCTATTTCTTTTATACATTACAAGCGAGAAACCATCGAAAAATCACAGTTATTGATGGAAAGATAAGCTATCTAGGTGGTTTCAATATTGGAAAGGAATATCTTGGACTAGACCCTAAATTTGGCTTTTGGAGAGATTATCACTTGAAGGTTGAAGGTGAAGGTGCTTTCGACCTGCAGCAACAGTTTTTAAAGGATTGGTATGATTCAACAGGCGTGAATGATCTCGATTTCTCAAAGTATCAACCATCGCTAAAAAAGGGCTCCATCGAGCAGATGTTCATTTCAACCTATGGCGAACATTTGCAGGATCATTTTACAGCATTTATTAGAAACGCAAAACAGGAAATTATTATTTGCTCACCCTATTTTATTCCTGGTAGAGAGATCTTAAATGAATTATTAAACGCTTTATCAAATGGCGTGCAGGTGAAAATAATGGTGCCACTGAAGCCTGATCATCCACTAGTAATGGAAGCCTCCTTTCCTTACTTTAGAAAATTGCTACTAGCTGGTTGTGAAATTTATCGTTTTCATTATGGATTTTACCACTCAAAGGTGATTGTGATTGACGATAACTTATGTGATATTGGTACAGCAAATTTCGATAAACGAAGTATGTATTTGAATGATGAAATGAATTGTTTAATTTATGATCGTGAATTTATTCGAAATGTAAAAGAACATATTTATAAAGACTTCCGGCATTCAGAATTGTTAACGTATGAAGTTTATAAAAACCGCCCCTTTGGCCAGCGCGGTAAAGAGATTTTGGCAACCATTGTTTCGCATTTTTTATAATTCCTTTGCAACAGGAGGAAATGAATGATTATTCGACTCGGCTATGTTTCTCATGCGCTTTCTCTTTGGGATTGTTCACCAGCTAAAACATTAACGTTTACTCGCTGGAAGAAGCTTGATGAACAAGCGCGTAAAGATCAGCTATTATATGTTACAGAACAAAACCTTAAACATACATTACGAATGATTCATTATAATATCTCTCAAGAAATTTTTTTATATCGGTTTTCATCTTCCATCGTACCTTTAGCAACACACCCTGATGTGCTTTGGGATTATCGGACACCGTTTCAGGAGGTACTAACTGAAATAGGTTCGCTCGTAAAAAAACATAAACTGCGGACTAGTTTCCATCCTAATCAGTTCACGTTATTTACTAGTGACAAGCCACTTATCACGATCAATGCAGTTGGTGACATGACCTATCACTATCAGTTATTAGAGGCGATGGGACTTGCCGATGAAGCGATTATTAACATACATGTAGGTGGTGCCTATGGAAACAAACAAACCGCGATAACTAGATTTCATTCGAATTTAAAAAAGCTTCCCTCTACCATCAAAAAACGAATGACACTAGAGAATGACGACAAAACCTATACAGCAACTGAGACATTAGCCATTTGTCAAAAGGAACACATCCCACTAATGTTTGATTATCATCATTTCATTGCAAACAAAGACGAAGATGAGTGTATTGAAGACCTGTTACCTGACATTTTTAAAACATGGGCATCGATTGGGTTGAAACCAAAGATTCATGTGTCTTCTCCTAAATCGGCTAGTGAATTTAGAAGTCATTCGGACTATGTAGATGCTGAATTTTTATTACCACTAGTAAAGGTTTTAAAGGAAATAGACATGGATATCGATTTTATGATTGAGGCTAAACAAAAGGATAAAGCGGCCCTCAAGCTTTGTGAGGATCTTGCTAAAATCCGTGGTGTAAAACGGATTGGTGGGGCAACGATTGAATGGTGATGAGGTTGACCATAAGGGATTTGTACCCTTACGTTTAACCTCAACCTCGGCCACTATTTGTGCGATAGAAATTAATTATCTATTAGAAAAGTCAATTTCTAGACAGGATCGATCCCTTTCCAAATTAGATGAAATAATTCTCCTGCCTATTTATTTCCTTTACAATGATCTCTACCCCTCCTTTAATTTTAGATTTATCTATTTTGGATACGTCTAATTTAAGGATCTTTTCTTGGTGAAAACCTGGTAAATAATTTCGATTTATTGGATCAATTCGAACTTTTTCCCTCGATAGCCTTTCCATAAGGGCGGGAACATTTATTGATTTAGGTAATGGTATATGTGCCTTCATACACAAGGTTTTAGGGCGAATAATCAATGGGGAATTATCGCTACTCTCAAATGACTTATACATGATATTTGCACGTTCTAGATACGAAAGACTCACCTTCTGTTTATGACGTTCAAACATGCCACTATTTATGTAAATTTCTAAGGCTGCTTGTGATATCATCGAACTATCAATATCAGAAATTCTCTTATATTGCTGGAAACGTTCAATTAATGCTTTAGGTACCACCACAGCTCCCACTCGCAACCCTGGAAACATTATTTTAGAAAAACTTTTTAAATAAATAACTCGATCATTCATATCATAGGAGAATATTGGATCTATCTTACTATCTCGTTCAAAGTCTGCTAAATAATCATCCTCAACAATATAGACATCATATTTTATTGCTAGTTTGATAATCGCTTCCTTTTCAATTCTGGAATAAGAAGTTCCTAAAGGGTTCTGAAACCTTGGCATCGTATAGAAAAATTTGATTTCATTACTACTAAAAATCAATTCCAATTCATCTAGGTCAATGCCTCCTGCTGTTCTTTTTATTCCAATGACAGGTATCTTATGTACGAGTAAATGTTCAATAAATAAGTGATATCCTGGTTGTTCGATGACAATTTTCGATTTATTATTCGGAAATGTAAGGCTATTTAATAAAGACAGGGCTTGCTGAATACCAGAGGTTATAAAAATATTTTCCTCCTGTGTGAATACTTGATAGGTTTCAAGTAGTGTCTTTATGGTTTTTATTAACGAAGGCAATCCTTTATGCGTTCCATAAACAAACAAGTTTTGTTGATAAGTATCAATGGCCTTATTCATACAATGCTGAAAGTCGAGATAAGGAAATTGATCCCACGCCGGCGAAGAAGTTGCAAAATCAAACTCATCTTTATTATCTTCTGAAAAATTAGTTCTTTTCTTAATAACATAATACCCACTCTTTGGAATCGAATAGATCATATGTCTTTTTTCTAATTCCTGCAGTGCTTTGATGACTGTGCTTTTGCTACATTGGTAGGTTTCGGAGAGTTTTCTAATCGATGGGAGTTTTGTTCCTTCTATGTAAAACCCTGTATCAATCTTTGATTCTAATTTATTTAGCAAAGACATATATCTAAACATTTACTTCCTCTTTTCCAACTGTACCGATACAGATTGGTTTTATTGATATTGTATTGCTTCCCTTATCTTATTACTATACTAAGTAACCGGCCGGTTAAAAGATAGGAGGAATTATTATCCATAATGAAACGAAAAGGGCATACATTGCTGCTATATCCTATACCTTGATTATTGGCCTTTCATTTATGTTTGTGAAATTAGCACTATCGGTAGCAAGTCCGTTGGATACTTTAGCACATCGATTTACCATTGCCTTACTACTAGCAACTATTATCATGCTTTCCAAAAGAATTCCTGTAAAAATTACATTTAAAGATGCCATTAAAATTTTTTCATTGGCACTATTTTACCCTACATTCTTCTTTATGTTTCAAGTGTTTGGTCTAGTCTATACCTCTTCTTCTGAAGCAGGCATAATCCAAGCAACAATTCCGATCTTCACGTTGATTTTAGCAGCATTTATTCTCAAAGAATATGCTAGTAAATGGCAAACGTTTTTTATTATTCTCTCTGTGACTGGCGTCATTTTTATCTTTGTGATGAACGATTTGAATATGGAGAATTATAGTGTTATGGGAACAGTGCTCATTCTATTGTCTGCTTTAGCTTCTGCTCTCTACAATGTCTTAGCTAGAAAACTAACAAAACACTATTCTCTTTTTACGTTAACTTTTGTGATGACTTTCTTTGGCTTTGTTGTATTTAATGGCCTGTCGATTACTGACCATATGATTAATAAAACACTAAATAGCTTTTTCTCACCTTTTGCAAACTTAGAGTTTTTTATCTCTGTTGTTTATTTAGGTGCTCTGTCATCTCTATGTACTTCTTTTTTATCTAATTATGCTTTATCAAAACTAGAGGCTTCAAAAATGAGTGTATTTAGTAATTTAGCAACCTTACTTACTATCATGGCGGGTGTATTGTTCTTAAATGAGACGATTCACTTTTATCATATCATTGGATCAATTGTTATTATAGTCGGGGTTGTTGGTACTAATTATATTGGGAAAATAAGAGGGCATTCGGGTAAATCGAACAAACGTGTAGAGCGTTGACAACCATAATATGCTCATAAATATATGGGGTTCCCAAGGAAAGCTTATGACCTAAAAAAGAGGGAGAAGTTTTTCAAAATCGGGCTTTTTAGAACTGTGCAATGTAGCGCGCTTTTTATCCCGTAAACAACGAAGGGACTCAGGTTGATCTCACCTGAGTCCTCTTCCCCTACATTTTTTCAGGTGCTGAGACACCAATTAATGTTAAAGCATTCTGTAAAGTCGTTTGTGTAGCTTTCATTAAACCAAGTCTTGCCCGACTTTTCTCGGTATTTTCTGGGTCTAATACTTTTTCTGCATTGTAGAAACTGTGCAAAGTTGTTGCTAATTCGTAAATATAATTAGAAATTCGATGTGGAATTCGCTTTTGAGCAGCTTCTGTTACTGCTTGAGGGAATTCACCAAGTTTCTTCAACAGATCAATTTCCTTTTCTGAAGTGATCTCGTCTAGTTTTATATTGCCTTCATATGATAATCCTTGTTCGTCTCCTTGACGAAGCATGCTGCAAATACGCGCATGTGCATATTGTGCATAGTAGACTGGATTTTCATTTGACTTAGAAACAGCTAAATCAAGGTCAAAATCCATATGCGTGTCAGCACTTCTCATCGCGAAGAAATAACGAACAGCATCAAGACCAACCTCTTCAATTAAATCCCTCATCGTTACAGCTTTACCTGTCCGCTTACTCATTTTCATCTTTTCACCATTTTTATAGAGGTGAACAAGCTGGATGATTTCAACTTCAAGTGTTCCTTTACTGTAACCAAGCGCCTCAATAGCCGCCTTCATACGAGGAATATAACCGTGATGATCTGCTCCCCATACGTTAATTAATTTTGTAAAGCCGCGATCGAGCTTGTCCTTGTGGTACGCAATATCCGGTGTTAAATACGTATAAGAGCCATCCTTTTTGATCAATACGCGGTCTTTGTCATCACCAAAGGTTGTCGAGCGAAACCATGTTGCTCCCTCTTCTTCATAAATATGGCCCTTTTCCTTTAATGTCGCTAGTGCCTCATCTATTTTCCCATTATGGTAAAGAGACGTTTCTGAATACCAGACATCAAATGGAACACGGAACTCATCAAGGTCATCTTTCAATTTGCCCATTTCGTACTTTAGCCCATATTCTCTAAAGAAGCTTAACCGTTCATCACTATCCTGTTGAACAAATTTATTTCCGAATTCCTCGGCAAGTTTTTTACCAATTCCTATAATATCTGCACCATGATAGCCATCCTCCGGCATATCCGCGTTTTCACCTAACGCTTGTAGGTAACGTGCTTCAATTGAGCGAGCGAGATTGTTAATCTGATTCCCTGCATCATTGATATAGTATTCCCGTGACACATCGTAGCCTGCTTTTGCCAAGACATTGCTCAATGAATCACCGACTGCAGCACCACGAGCATGCCCTAGATGCAGATCACCTGTTGGGTTAGCTGAAACAAATTCGATCTGAACCTTTTCATTATTGCCGATGTTCGTTTCACCATAACTAGCACCTGCTTTTAAAATAGACGGGATTAAATCCGTTAAATAGCTATTATTCATATAAAAATTAATAAACCCAGGTCCAGCAATTTCAATTTTATCAATTGATGCTTTCGCTGAATCAAAATTCGCAATGATATCATCTGCGATCATGCGCGGAGCTTTTTTGGCAACGCGAGCAAGTTGCATCGCCATATTTGTTGAATAATCTCCATGTGCTTTTTCTTTTGGTAGTTCTAATAGAACATCTGGAACTTGTGCTGCTTCTGCAAGTCCTGCTTTAATAACAGCTGCTTTGATTTCATCCTTTAGCTGCTCCTTCATTTGTTCAACGATATTCATTTTGGTTCCTCCTTAAAATTGATCAATAATTTATGTACATGCTTTTCCTGCTCATCTATTTGCAAACCATATAAAACAGCAAGCGTTCCTTCTCGGTCCGTTGTTTTATATGATAGGGATTCGGTCATTGTTTCTAACTGAAGTTTTCCAAAGGGTGTGTTATAGTCTGTCATCGTTTGGATTCCTTCAATGAAGCGTTGTTTCATCGAAACTGCACCTGAACGCATGACAACAACCTCTTTTTGAGATATTTTAACAGTTGTTTTCACAAACCCAAGCTCATGCTCCTCTTCATATCGCAAATAACTCGTTTTTCCCTTTAAAAGATACTCTCCAGTTGTACGATTTTCTATCGTCTCTTCATCCTGATCGTGTTGATTCCGAATGGTTGATAAAACATGTATTTGAACAGGCGTGCTTTCTGACATGTAGACACTCCCTTTTCAATAAGCTCCTTAACTTTATTAGTATAAAGAACCATTTAAAACTAAGCAAGAGGTGCCTGTTTGAATATTATTTTAGCTATGTAAGTAAATCTACTTAATTTTATAAAAGAGCTGACGATATAAGTAATAATAGCACCAAAGAAAATGAGGGATAAGACATGGCCATGTTCACTAAGAAGCTTAAAATAGAGACATTATCAGAACTAGCAAGCAAGCAGAACGTATCAATGGATACTGGTGGAAATAAGGATTTAGAATTCCAACTTTCGCTCATCAATCTAACTCTTGAAGATCTTGCGGTAGCAAAGGCACTTCAACCGTTAATACAGGAACGTTTCGGGGCATTTTATGACCCTATTTACAACCATTCATTTGAAGGAATAAGTAAAATTTTTGATATGAGTTCCATAGGAGTAAAACAACAAGCCTCAGAGCAGTATCTCATTGACTTATTTTCGGGTGTGATTGACAAAGATTACACGAAAAAAAGACAAAATTTAGGTAGATTCTATGTTAAGGTCGGCGTAGAAATTAAATGGTATCTAAGTACGAATCAAATTTTAATGAATCATATCATCGATATTGTCAAAGAAAAGTATACAAGTGATATCGAAAGTTATGAACTTGCCATGAAAGTTATTACAAAGATCTTTAATTTAGAGATGCAATTGGTCCTTTCCGCTCTTCAAGATCTCCAAAATCAAATCATTGTGGAAAAAACGGCTGAAGCGAAACATGAAATAAAGGAAACGATTGGTGTCATTACAGAGGATTTGGCAGCGATGTCAGAGGAAACGGGTGCCACAGTTGAGGATGTTATTCACCGATCAGAATTGATGAAGGAAAATCTAAATGAAGGATTACAGTCTTCTATTTTAACAACTGAAAGCTCTCTTACTGGAAGAAAGCAATTAGATATCGTTATTGAACAAACGATCTCTTTAAAGGACAGTGTGAATCACATCAAGAACAGCATAGGTTCACTTGAGACCACGTCTAAAGAAATTGGTGACATTGTAGCTGTGATCACTTCGATTGCAGACCAAACCAATTTATTAGCATTAAATGCAGCGATTGAAGCAGCAAGAGCAGGCGAACATGGCAAAGGCTTCTCAGTCGTAGCAGATGAAGTAAGAAAACTTGCTGAACAAACAAAGGTCTCATCAAATAGCATTACCGAATTGGTTGGTTCAACGATTAACCAAATTGAAAATGTTGTTCAACAAATTAATGATGTTGATTCTAAAGCGATTTCAGCCAATCACAATGTAAACGAAACGGTATCAAGCTTTGAAAAAATTCTCTCTGCAAGCAACTCTAGTACGGAACAGAATGAACGCAATAACAAGGACATTCAAGCCTTTTCTGGACTTATAGCAGATATTGGCGAATCAGCTTCAAAAGTAGCGGAGTTAGCGGATGAGTTAAACCAAACGATGCAAAACTTCTAATATTTCACTATAAAAAAAGCGAGCAGCGACTGAATACTTCTAGTCACTGCTCGCTTTTTTCTATCTGTTGATTCCTTATTTTCCAATGAACTGTTGAGTCCAATAATTACCTTCTGCTACATATCCTACACCTATATGAGTGAAGTTTGAGCTAAGGATATTTTTACGGTGTCCTTCACTGTTCATCCAACCATTGACCACTTCTTCTGGTGAACGTTGGCCCATAGCAATGTTTTCACCCGCTGCTCTATAGGTAATTCCAAATTTTTTCATCATATCAAATGGAGAACCATAGGTAGGACTTGTATGTGAAAAGTAGTTATTTTTCTGCATATCAAGTGACTTTTCACGAGCAACTTTACTTAATTCAAGATCTGCCTTCAATGCAGGCAATCCACTTTTAGCACGTTCTTGATTTGTTAGATCCACTACTTGTTGTTCATACTCACTTAATTTGTAAGCTGCCTGATCTGTTGTTTCTTTGCTTGTTTGTGCAGGCTGTTGCTCAGTAGGTTGCTTGGCTACTGGTTGTTTAGTAGTCGTTGCATCCTCTTTCGGTGTCTGTACCTTAGATGATTGACTTGTTGACTTCTGATTCATATGCGTTTCTAGGTATTTCTCTAATTTTTGTTTAAACTGCTCAACTTCTACTTTACTAAACTTGTATTCATACATCTTCACTTGTGAATCAGTTGAATTTGAAGCAGCATCTGCTTTATCTGCAGTTGGATTGGCCATTAATAGGGCAGCCCCCATAACGACCGATGCGATCATTTTTTTCTTCATTCGGTTCATCCTCCCTATTGTTTGCTTGCTACGAAGCTATCGTACCATGCCTTTTTTTGTAATATTTGAGGAAGGATTTAACAGCCTGGATAAGGTCATATAACTTTATTCAATCTCTAGCTACTGTGACGTTACTATTGGTAAGGGTTTAACTAGACTTAATAGATTACATATCCCTAATTAAGAGAAATTAATTCATTTCAATAAAATGGAATTTCATCCAATATCTCAGTATTATTTTCCTATTGACAGTTTTTCGAATGGTGTTTGTTATGACGAATTTGACTAGAAGGTTACAAAGTTTAAGGATGAGTTACACCTTTATTTACAGTTTTTTCTCTATTTAATTACACAAAAACACAATTATGGTTACTTAAGTATCTCTTATACTTGTACCGACACTTTTGTAAATCTCTTTTATTAAGATTTAATACTATTAATAGAAATATACACAAAAAAACCACTCCTTAATGGGAGAGGTTTTCTGTTAGTAATAAGCTTTATAAATTAAGCAACAATATTTCTCTGAACTAATAAATTCCTATCATTTTCAGATGCTGGATCATAACCTTTTTCTATCAAACTAATAACGTGTTTTTTATTTGCAGTCCAACATTGACAAATACCCCATATGCCTATAGTGATAGGATTTAATAACCACCATTTAAGAACTTCGCCCCATTGCCCTCTAAATAATGCCACCCATCCACCAAAGAAGAAAGTTGTCCATGAAAATCCTACTTTTGCTTCTTTTACAACTCCTGCAGTGTTTTTCAGCTTCACTTTTGCCATAATGTTCACTCCTAAAAAATAGTAAAATAATTTCATATTTCATTATACGACAAATGGGGATTAAAGTCCTATTTTCTTTTTTGATTTTATAGTTATATTTTCCTACCATCACTATTTCCACCTTTTAAATTTGTTGTGGTTACTTTTCTATCACTTTAAAATTCTTCTCATTTCTACTATTTTGACATGCTAATATCTATCATTGGACTAAAAACGAGCCTTACAAACGAATAATTCCACGCCGATACTCAATTTTCCCTATAAAAAAGAGTCCGTCCACCTCTATCACAATATATAGAACCCTTTCTAATATAAGGCACTATGTATTGGGATTTAGAGTGGTCAGACCCTTCTAGTCATCACTATTTTTTCAGCTTGATTAGTCTTTCTTTTGTACCCAGCCTAAGATCATTTCTCTAATAATTTTACTAGCTGTATTTGCGGTTTGCTCTGATTGGTCATAAATTGGGGCTACCTCTACTAAATCAGAACCAACAACCTTGATGTCTGATTTGGCAATTTCATGAATAGAGGCAAGAAGCTCCTTTGATGTAATTCCACCAGCGTCAACGGTACCTGTGCCTGGGGCATGGGCAGGGTCTAACACATCAATATCTATTGTGATGTAGACAGGACGACCTGCAAGCTTTGGTAGTATTTCTTTTAAAGGCTCCAGCACTTCAAATTTTGCGATGTGCATGCCATTTTCCTTTGCCCACTGAAATTCTTCCTTCATTCCAGAACGGATTCCAAATGAATAAACATTCGAAGGTCCAATTAAGTTTGCAATTTTTTTAATTGGTGTTGAATGTGATAACACTTCGCCCTCATATTCATCACGTAGATCGGTATGAGCATCCATATGGATAATCGCTAAGTCTGGGTATTTTTTGTACACAGCTTTCATAACTGGCCATGATACTAAATGCTCTCCGCCCATACCTAGTGGGTATTTTCCATCTGCAAGTAATTGGTCGATGTACTTCTCAATTTCTTCAATACTTCTCTGCGGATTACCAAATGGAAGTGGAATGTCTCCAGCATCAAAATATTTTACTTCTTCTAATTCACGATCTAAATATGCACTGTATTCTTCTAATCCGATCGAAACCTCACGAATACGGGCCGGACCAAAACGAGAACCCGGTCTATAGCTTACTGTCCAATCCATTGGCATCCCGTAGATTACCGCTTCACTTTCCTCATAACTAGGGTGACTTTTGATAAATACATTCCCTGAATATGCTTCATCAAATTTCATCTTTTTTCCTCCTCGTAAAAAAGTGAGAGAATGTTCCCTCACTTTGATCTGTCTATTCGTTTATTTAATTAAATCACTTACAAACTTCGGTAAAACAAAGCATGCCTTGTGTAATTCTTTTGTGTAATACTTCGATTCAATCTCATGGAAACGATCTTCACTTACTTCTAATGGATCGTATTTCTTTGAACCGATTGTGAACGTCCATAAACCGCTTGGGTAAGTTGGAATGTTCGCTGTGTATAGACGTGTAATTGGAAAGATTTCTTTTACATCACGTTGAACATTTGTGATTAGCTCTGGTGTAAACCAAGGGTTGTCCGTTTGCGCGACGAAGATGCCATCTTCTTTAAGTGCTTTTGAGATTCCTGCATAGAAGCCTTTAGTAAACAAGTTAACCGCAGGGCCAACTGGTTCAGTTGAATCAACCATAATCACATCATATTCATTTTCACTTTCAGCTATGTGAAGGAAGCCATCTCCTACTTTTACATCCACTCGTGGATCATCAAGCTTACCTGCAATTTCAGGAAGGAATTTCTTAGAATACTCTATAACCTTACCATCTATATCAACTAGTGTAGCTTTTTTTACGCTCGGATGCTTTAACACTTCACGGATTACACCACCATCGCCACCGCCAACAACAAGTACGTTTTCAGGGTTTGGATGTGTAAACAATGGAACATGTGCAACCATCTCATGATAAACAAATTCATCCTTTTGAGAGGTCATCACCATTCCATCTAAGAAAAGCATGTTACCGAATTCCTCTGTTTCAACCATTTCTAAGTATTGAAAATCTGTCTGTTCAGTATGTAACGTTTGTTTAACTTTCAACGTAATTCCAAAATTCTTTGTTTGTTTCTCGGTATACCATAATTCACTCATCTGTAAACCATCCTTTCAACCTAAAGCTTCTACTATACATACATTTATCCTTTAGCCTCTTGGTCAAACCTAAAGGGGAAGTATTCCTGTATTTAGCTTGTTTTCTTATTTTAACCGGTAGATGCTAGATCATCCCGGAAAATTTTATTCGATTTTGATAGGATTTGACATCTACCTACAGCTTTCGCTTATGCATGCAAACCTAAAAAAAGTATAGATGAATCTAGCAAAATTGCAAGGAAAAACTAGAGATTTTTTATTGAAATGTTTAAAAAGCACCAAAAGAACTCATAATGGCTAACAGTATACTTGTGCGAAAACAGTCTATCTATAACGGAGGTGAACAAGATGGATGCAATCACACCTAAACGAATTCGGATTACCTTGAAAACCATTCGTGCGATTACCTTTATTAGTTTACTATTATTAGTGCTATTTTCTTCGATTATTCTTAGTATTGTTTTATATGCGAAATGGCAGGGTCCTCCTTCATTAACGGTTCCACAATCAACGCTCATTTATGCAGATGATGGATCAAAAATTGGTGAATACCATAATGGACAAACCCGTTATTGGGTGAATTTAGATGAGATATCTGATTATGTCCTTCAAGCAACCATTGCTATTGAGGATCGTAGTTTTTATGACCATCATGGTTTTGACTATAAACGGATTGTTGGCGCCGCTTTAGCAGACTTAAAAGCAATGGCCAAAGTCCAAGGTGCCAGTACAATCACACAACAATATGCTCGTAATCTCTTTTTAGAGCACGATAAAACATGGAAAAGAAAGGCTACAGAAGCCTTTTACACAATACGTCTGGAGCAAAATTATAGTAAGGATGAGATTGTCGAAGGTTATTTAAATACGATTTATTATGGTCATGGTGTCTATGGAATCGAGGCAGCTGCTAAATACTATTTTAGTAAGAGCGCAAGTCAGTTAACACTCGCCGAATCCGCATTGCTTTCTGGCATACCCAAAGGCCCTAATTTATATTCTCCGTATGTAAATACTAAGCGGGCTGAGAATCGACAATCGATCATTTTGAAATCAATGGAACAGGAAGGCTATATTACTCAAAAGCAATTAGACGATGCGTTAAGTGAAAAGCTTATTTTTAAAAAACGCGTTGATAAGGTAAACAAGGGGACTGCACCCTACTTTCAAGATGCCGTCATGAGCTCAGTAGCAAACCTACTAAAAATTGACCAGGATGCGATTCAAACAAAGGGATTAAAAATTTATACGACACTAGATCCACGCATGCAAGAAATAGCGGAAGATCTTATCAACAACACCGTGGATATGAAGTCAGAGATTCAAGCTGGATTTGTTGCAATTGAACCTAAGACAGGATTCGTAAAGGCGCTAATCGGGGGCCGTGATTATGAGAAAAGTCCCTTCAATCGAGCAACACAGGCGAATAGACAGCCAGGATCATCAATAAAACCATTATTGTATTACACAGCTATTAAAAATGGTTTTACACCATCAACACCGATGATAAGTGAACCAACTTCTTTTGATTACGACGATGGAAAGGCAACCTATAAACCGAGTAACTATAACGATTACTACGCCAATGACTTTATTACATTGCTTCAAGCAATCGCCTTGTCAGATAATATCTATGCCGTCAAAACCCATATGCTCCTTGGCATGGATAAGCTTGTAAAGACCGGCGAACAATTCGGGCTCCATGCGAAAATGAAAAAAGTCCCTTCTACTGCATTAGGGACGTCACCTGTTCGATTAGTTGATCTTGTTAATGCGTACGGCATACTAGGCAATGGTGGAAAACAAATTGAACCGACCTTTGTTTCAAAAATTGAATCAGCTAATGGCGAGGTCATCTATCAAGCACCCCGCAAAAATGAGCAGATCCTAGATGAACAAGCAGCCTTTGTCACAACACATATGATGTCTGGTATGTTTGATCAATCACTAAATGATTACACCTCTGTGACAGGAAATAGCATCGCCAATACTCTCACAAGGGATTACGCAGGGAAATCAGGGACAACCTCAACAGACAGCTGGATGATTGGCCTCTCCCCACAACTAGCAGTAGGCGTATGGACAGGCTATGATAAAGGAAAAACAATCGACCTTGTACAAGAACGAAGCTACGCAAAAAAAATATGGGCATCATTCATGGAACAATCACTAGAAAAACAATCAGTCAAAGCATTCCGCCCACCCGACGGCGTAACAGGGGTCTACATCAACCCAGCAACCGGAAAACTAGCCACCGACAACTGTCCAGTCAAACGGCTAACCTACTATATAGAAGGTACAGAACCCACAGAATACTGTGAAGAGCACCCGAAAGAAACGGAAGAAAAAGCAGAAAACCCTTCAGATGAAAAAGAGGAAGAAGAAAGAAGTTGGATTGAAAGGATATTTAGTTGGTAAGAAAAAGAAGATCGCTTTTTCCTTACAAAAAACCCCGAACATAATTGTCCGGGGTTTTTCGTGTCCTAGCTTTATAATTCTATTCCTAGTCTACATATTTCACAGCAATTTCACAAGAATTTACCCTTTTGTTCACGAAAATGTCACACTATCGCCATAATTTAGTTCGTATGTAAATCATCTTTTAATTTTTGTTCGGATAGTTCCCACATTTGTTTATCGTGCTTTTTCAAATATGAACAGAGGATGTCTTTTGAACGGTCATCCATATGCTCAACAATAATATGGCGTTTCATTGATTTGTCCATCCGGTTTACGTGTTCTGGGAGTGATTTGTAACCTCGTCTTATTTCACGATCAACCGTCATTTCACATGCAGTAACACCAGCATAATAAGAGCCCTCTTCTTTGCGGTCAATAGTGACCCAAACTAGCCAATATGGCTTACCATTTGGTACCTCTTCTTTTGTTTTCAGGAATTTGATTCCCTTTTCTACAACACTTCTTGCATGCATCGCACCAATATCAACAAAAGCCTCACCTTCATCAATATCAATAAATACTGGTGATACATTATCAAGACTAAGTGCACCTATTCCAAAACCACCATGACCATCGGTTGGGTCATTTTTAATGATATTAAAACCAATACTCTTTTTCTTTTTATTATTCTGTTCCATTTTTAGAACCTCCTTCAGATTTACTCCTATATAATGGCTGTTTTACGTATATAACCTGTCATCTTGTACTTTTCAGGAAAAGAGCTTACATAATCGGACTTAATAAAAAGTGAAATACATTCATCACTACATCCCTACCTACTGCAAAGATCGGTTGAATTGTGTACATATCTAGTGGTGTAATAACGAGTATTAGAAAAAGGATAATTCCATAGCTCTCATATTGAGTCATTTTAGCACGGACATGGACAGGAACTAGATCCTCAATTATTCTGTACCCATCTAGCGGTGGAAATGGTAGTAAATTAAAAATAAACAGCATCACATTAAGCGACACAAATATATTGAAAAAGTCCTGGAGCCCATTTATATAGATGCTTGGTAATCCAGTTAATACATTTGTTGATAAAAGAATATACCATATCAGCGTTCCTAGAAAAGCAATCACCAAGTTACTTACTGGCCCTGCAACCGAAACAAGCACACCCGCTAAACGAGGATTTTTGAAAAAATAGCGATTAACAGGAACAGGTTTTGCCCACCCAAATCCTGCAATAAAAATAAGGATCGTACCAAATGGATCTAGATGTGCCAATGGAGAAAGTGTTAATCTCCCTTGTCTCTTTGCGGTTGGATCACCAAATTTATATGCCACATACGCATGCGCAAACTCATGAATCGTGAAGGCAACCATTAAAGTTATGATGACATATGGAATCATTTCTAGAGGGAATGCTAAAAAACTCTCTACGTTTAAATTGTCCATCTTTCGCTCCTTTAGACTGTTAAGGTTCTACTTAATATTATAGTTCTGGAAGAACCGTTAATCTAGTGCTTCCATATTTAACACCTATAACTAGCTTATCATGTTATGCAAACTTACTTGCTTAAAGTATACTATATTTACAGGCTATCATTGTATTTTTTACTCTAGGCTCTTTTCTAAAAGTTTGTTGGTTTGTACACTTTTATTACGCTATTAATAGAAACTTCAAAAGAATACGACTCAATAACTAGTCGAAAAGAGCATTCATTTAGTAACCAGCCTAACTTTTACATAAGGGAGGGAACAGAATGCCATACGTAACCGTTAAAATGCTTGAAGGTAGAACAGAAGATCAAAAAAGGGCATTAGTTGAAAAAGTAACTGCTGCTGTATCTGAAACAACTGGTGCTCCTTCTGAAAAAATCGCTGTCTTTATTGAAGAAATGGCGAAAAATCACTATGCTGTTGGTGGAAAAAGACTAAGTGACAACGAATAGTACTTGCTCTTCAAATGGAAGAAAGGCTCGCCATCTTAATGATTGGCGAGCTCTTTTGTTACGACCGTTTTAATCTTTTCAATATATTGATAAGCTCCATCAAGTTCATCTTCAGTATAACGCTGCTTACTCTTTAACGTAAATACCTTCTCTTTCACTTCAAGTCGTTCTAAGCCTTCAAAATATAAGACGGTTGAAACAAGCTCCAAGAACCTTGAGCTCTGTTCATTTAAATCCATCATACAGTCTTTAAGTGGCGGCAATTCTATATCATAATGGCCTAGAAATTCACTCCCGCTCTCAGTTAGTGAATACCGGTATTGAAAATAGCCACCCTTTTTCTCATGAACCTCTTCGATGAATCCTAAGTTGCATAGCTCTTCAATTCGAAGGGTTAATTCCTCAGAATAAGGTCCATAAAAGTGAAAATTATATTTTTCATAAAAAGGTAGATTTACCTTCTTTGCAATATAGATCATCTTTTGTAGTTTTTTCCGACCAATGATTTCCCCAGCCGATGAGATAACCTTCATCAGCTTAGCATGTTCTTTCATCAAAGCCCCGTCATCTCCTAACTCTTTCTTTGTCCAAGGTTTAATTCTTCTCTATTTAAATTACCGTTCGACTAAACTCTAGTTCTTCGTTGGCATCAATAATTCTAGAATCTTCTTTTTCGCTGTTCGTTTCGTAGAGAAATCTTCAATTATATCAAGTGGAAAATACAATTTATGGTCTGTTCGTCTTTTCCCAGAGATGGCATCAACAATTTCAGATTGTCTTGATAGCTCCTTTAGATCTCCGTTTGATGTCAGTAAATGGATCGGTAAACGCTCCTCCTCTTCACCAGGACGGTAAAAATCATATGGAAGGTCTGAAGAAGAATCGACAACTAGGTAATAATCGGGATCAATACCAGCCTTCTTAAATAACGCGGTAAGTTCAATTAATGTCATCATTTGTAAGTTTGGATTAAACTCAACGTATTTGAACAATTGCCGATTCATAAAGCGGCGACATAAATCACTCAAAATTGAATCTTCCTCATCCTGCCATGCCTGAAAATAGAATAAAATAACCGATTCGTCTAGCTTCAAGTAGTCAGCTAATGTAATTTCATCTTCAAATAATGAATAAAAATGAACGGGATTAAACTTAAAGGAATAGAATTGTTGGTGTAAATATTTAGCACGATGAAGGATCTTAGTAAGAATGACTTCGGCACTTCGTGTTACTGGATGAAAATAGACTTGCCAGTACATTTGATAACGACTCATAATATAATCCTCTACTGCATGCATACCGCTACTCTTAATGACAACCTGATCTTCACGTGGTCGCATCACCCTCAAGATTCGCTCCATATCAAAATGGCCGTAACTGACCCCTGTATAATAAGCATCACGCTGCAAATAATCCATCCGATCGGCATCAATCTGACTAGATATTAAACTAACAACCTGTTTGTTTTTATAGGTTTTGGCAATAACTTCGGCAACCTTTTTAGGAAAATCACTCCCATTATTTTTAAGGACCGAATGAACTTCTGTATCCCCAAGAATAATCATCTGTGTAAAATCCTCATGATCAAGATGGAACACCTTTTCAAATGAATGTGAAAATGGACCATGTCCTAAATCATGTAATAAAGCCGCACAAAGACAGAGAAGCCTTTCTTCATCATCCCATTCTGGACGACCTTTAAAGACATCATCTACAATCCGTCTAACAATTTCATAGACTCCTAACGAATGGTTAAATCGACTATGCTCAGCACCATGAAACGTTAAAAATGATGTTCCTAGCTGACGTATTCTTCTTAGTCGTTGAAATTCTTTTGTTCCAATTAGATCCCAAATGAGCGTATCACGAACATGTATATAGCGGTGAACGGGATCTTTAAAAACTTTCTCTTCAGACAACTTCCCATTTTTCATTGTCTTCCCTCTTCCGTTCTGACTTATCTCTATTTATTCTAGCAAGTTCAAAATAACCTTCCAAATCTTAGGTCCTTTCAATAAATAGAACTCTACTAGTACTTCATAACAGTTGACGTAATTTCCCCTCTATTATAACGATATCTAAACTACTTTTATACCGTAAATCATTGAAACGAAGGAAAACTTGCCGATGAGCTGTCAAAAAACGAAATAAAAAATCACCATTGCATTGATTATCAAGGGTGATTTTATTTTGTAACCTTTTTTATAATTTTTTCAATTAATTCATCTTCAGTTAGTGCAGACAAAGGTCGATTATTGACAAAAGCGAATGATTTCTTTCTCCCTGGGCCACAATAAGATTGGCAGGCAATATCAATCTCTGCTTCTGAATCTATTTTTTTCAAACGAGGAACTAGCGTATTACAGTTTGTTGCTTGGCAATCATCACAAATTCTAAATTCATTTGCCATAGGTACAAGTCCTTTCTACTATTTAAAACTTTGCTTTCTCTATTGGAAAAGATAAGTTAAAACTCTTCTATACTCATATAAAAGTTGTTTAATCTGCCATTTACACTAAAAAACATTTTACTCTTTATCCAATTTCATTGCAAGTAAGCAAATAGGGGATGATTTGGACTAAAACCAATTGAATTTATTCCTACTAATTTCTCAAAACTAACAGAAATGTCAACGACAGTACATGCAACTCTTTTTATAGCCATACTTAAGAGAAAAGTCTACTATCCTCTTAAGAAATTTTGTATAAAACCCCAATTACTTGTCCATGCTTACTAATAGTCAATAACATAAATTATTTAAATAGGGAGTTGGAAAAATATGAAACAACGACAAGATGCTTGGTCTGAAGAGAATGATTTATTACTAGCAGAAACTGTTTTACGACATGTACGCGAAGGAAGCACCCAATTAAATGCCTTTGAAGAGGTAGGAGACAAGTTGAATCGCACCTCAGCAGCATGTGGTTTCCGCTGGAATGCAGTTGTACGCCATGATTATGAAAAGGCTCTACAGTTAGCTAAAAAGCAACGGAAACAACGAATGAGAGCATTAGGAAAAGGACAACCTGTAAAAAAACAGCTACTCTATTCACCAGATGTTGTTCCTACTAATTCTGTTGATTTTGATGAGGAAGAAGAACGAACAATGTTGTCAGCTTTAGAGAATCATATGGCAGAAGTAATGCCCGATGACGAGGATGTATCTACAAACTTGAATCATGAAATACGAGAAACAGTAGCACCCACTATTCCAAGTGTACAAAAACAACGAGTTTCTCCTAACACTTTATCTATGGATCAAGTTATAGCATTCTTACATTCATATAAATCGAACAATGAATATTCAGAAGCATTAATGAGTGAAAACAAACGACTTAAACGTGAAAATCACGATTTAGCTCAACAAAATGAAGAGTTAGCTAAAAAGGTTGCGAGACTTGAACAAGACACTGTGACAGTCCAAGAAGATTATGAAACCTTAATGAAAATCATGAACCGCGCAAGAAAACTAGTATTATTCGATGAGGAAGACCATTCATCAACCACCACTTTTAAAATGGATCGTAATGGGAACCTAGAAAAAATGGCCGAATAACAGAAAACCAATAAAGTAATCTAGTATTTCCTAAGACGTGAGAAGGATCCCACGTCTTTTTTTCATAGAGTGGACATAAACGAAAACGCGAACCCCTTTCCCTATATTCCGATACACAGACGTAAATTTTTAGGAACCTATTTGATTTTTATACGTACTAAGAGATATCAACAAGAAAATGCAAACGTTTTAAGAAAAAGAACCATTTGATAACGGAACAGAATTAAATAAAAAAGGTTGGGAATACATGGAGACAAGAAAGTGGTTACAAACCGAATTACAAGGAATTGAAAAGTGGGAACAAGATCAGAATGGCCTATGGATTTGGGAAAAACTAGGGAGACTTCCTTTTAAGCTATTAGATAAAGTAACTCCTGCTTTTATTCAAAAGAAAATTGGTGTTTTACTAGATGAACTAGGATCCTTTGTCCAAACTGGTGGAAAGTATTTGACTCAAGAAAAAGCCATTTTATCAAAACTACGGAAGCATACCGAAATGGAAGATCTCACATTATCCGATGTTTCTAGCCTGCCAATCTCAACGATGGATACTGTTGGCCATGAATTAAAAACAAACCGGAGTCAGCTAGCAACCATACAAGGGGCAACAACAGGGTTTGGAGGAATTTTCACGTTGGCCGTAGATATTCCTGTGTTACTAGGACTTTCCTTAAAAACACTACAGGAAATCGCCATCGCATATGGCTATAATCCAAATGATCGCGATGAGCGAATTTTCATCGTCAAATGCCTGCAATTTTCATCAGCAGATGTGGTGGGAAAGCAAGCGATCTTAAATGAATTATCAACCTTTTATGAGAACGATGAATCTAAAAGCAATGAGATGGTCTCCCAGCTCCAAGGTTGGCGTGAGGTTGTTTACACCTATCGTGATCAATTTGGCTGGAAAAAACTCTTACAAATGGTGCCAGTGGCAGGAATGGTTTTTGGAGCCCTCACAAACCGATCTATGATCCATGATATGGCAGAGACTGCGATTATGCTTTATCGAAAAAGAAGAATACTAGAACGATTAGCAGAAGTGGATGATAAAGGATCTAAGTAGTAATGTGGACACATTACAGGTTGTTTTTGTTGGGACTATCCGAAACTTACTAGAATTAGTTAGTCCATTTCAACAAATACCTTTTCATTACGATCAGTCATTCTTGCTAAATTATGCTGAAACAGCAGTTGCTCATCTACCGTTAACGATGAGGGTATCAATTGCTGACTATGATTCTTCAGAGTTGTTAATAGTTTGAATAATAGGGATTCAACTGTCAATTCAACCTGAAGAAGATCACTCAATGATGCCATCGTTTCAGGTACTATCGTTGGGAATACATATTTGGTTTGTTGATTTTTGTGGCCGCTTTGATAGAATTGACCAATCAATTCTGCACGTTCCTCACCGCTCCCAGACACACATAGATAAATTTGCACGGCAATTCCTTTTCGAAGTCTCCGTTGTGAAATACCTGCAAACTTTTTCCCGGCAATGCTTAAATCATAGCTTCCTGGGCAATAGGATCCAACAATTTCACGGGCCTCAATCTCCACATTGTACTCAAATAGCATCTCTTTCATCAAATCAAGCATCGCATCATACCCACGATTAATGTTTATCCCCTTTTCATTATCTGGGAAAACAAGCGAAATATTTAAGACATTCTGATCCAAAACAACGGCAAGTCCACCAGAGTTTCTAACCATCACATGATAGCCTCTACTCTGTAAAAGACGCACACCATCTTTAAGAAAAGGCAACTTCGTATCCTGAATCCCAAGGACAATCGTGTTATGATGCACCCATGTTCTTACAGTTGCAGGTGACTCTGCCAACCCAACACTCGTACACAAGGTATCATCCATTGCAAACGACTGCTTAGCATCAAACTGGGTCCCCAAACTAGAATGATCAATAAAACGCCATTGCTTTTGGTTTATTAACGATTGTTCTGAAGATAGATTCATACACGATTACTCCTCTTGATATCTTTTTTATCATTATTTTTTCATATCTATTATAGCATGATCCCATTAACCCAAAAAAAGAACTGACATTAAGTCAGTCCCACTCAAAAATTACGCTTGTGCAGCAGTAATAATGGCTAATTTATAAACATCTTCTGCGTTACAACCACGAGACAAGTCATTTACAGGTTTATTTAGTCCTTGTAAAATTGGGCCAACCGCATCGAAGTTACCTAAGCGTTGCGCAATTTTATAACCAATGTTTCCCGATTCTAGACTTGGGAATACGAATACGTTCGCATCACCTTTAATGACTGAATCTGGTGCTTTCTTTTCAGCAACTGATGGAACAAAAGCTGCGTCGAATTGGAATTCACCGTCCAATACTAAATTTGGAGCTAACTTTTTGGCAATTTGGACAGCTTCTGCTACTTTTTCTGTTTCAGGCGATTTAGCAGAACCTTTTGTTGAAAAGCTTAATAATGCTACACGTGGGTCGATACCGAACATGTCTGCTGTTTCTGCACTAGCAATTGCGATTTCTGCGAGATCTTGACTATCTGGTGAGATATTGATTGCACAGTCAGCAAACACATATTTCTCATCTTCGCGCACCATAATAAACACGCCAGAAGTCTTTTTAATTCCTTCTTTTGTTTTAATAATTTGCAGTGCTGGACGTACAGTATCAGCAGTAGAATGCGCTGCACCACTCACAAGTCCGTGTGCCTTTTCAAGGTAGACAAGCATTGTCCCAAAATAATTTTCATCTAAGAGAATTTTTCTAGCATCCTCTTCTGTTGCTTTTCCTTTACGACGTTCAACAAATGCCGCAACTAGCTCATCCATAGCAGCATACGTATGAGGATCATAGATCTCAACACCATCTAATGTTAAGTTCGATTCTTTCGCTTTATTGGTAATTTGCTGTTCATTACCGATTAGAATTGGTTGAATAACTCCTTCACTAGCTAATCGATTGACAGCCGTTAAGATTCTCTCATCTAATCCTTCTGGAAAAACAATCTTAACATTCTGTCCGCTCACTTTTTCTGTTAATGTCGTAAATAAATCTGACACAAAAAAACCTCCTAGAATTATATGTATATTGCCTCTTTCTTTAAGGATACTCCACTTATAGGCAATTTCAAACTATACAAACAGATAATAACGCTTACAGATAAAAGTCTTTACTTTCTAAATAAACTAACTATTTAACCTTGAGATTTTATGTAGGTTTCTTACAATTATCTGTTTCCCTACATCTAGTTAAGTTACACCACTTTTTCACATCTATCCCTAGTAAAAAAAGTGAATTAAAACGTCGCTTCCTTATAAACATGGCGAATTAAATGTATGAAGATTAAATTACATTTGTTCAAGTTTTATTCACAGGGTTGAATGGACAAACTATGATATAGTAAATGTGTACATAACGAATGGCTGTTTCGCAATAGATGATTGTTGTTTTTCGTATATAACTTTACTTGACGGATATAGACTATCGTCGTGCTCCTTTCGCTTATATACCTAGTCCTTTCTCTTAAATTTGTTTAAAGGAGTACGATAAAAATCCAAAAGCCGATTTTTATAAGTTATAAGCAACAAACTTTTAGAAAAGAGCCAATTAATTAATAGGAGTGAATATAAATGAGTGAAGCAGCACAAACACTAGAAGGATGGTTTTGTTTACATGATTTCCGCTCAATCGATTGGTCAGCATGGAAGCTATTAACAAGTGATGAGCGCCAAGCTGTCATCCATGAATTTTTAGGTCTTCTTGAAAAATGGAATGTAACAGAGGACTCTGATCAAGGTAGCCACAGTCTTTATTCGATTGTTGGGCAAAAGGCAGACTTCATGTTGATGATTTTACGTCCGACCATGGAAGAACTAAATGCGATAGAGCTTGAGTTTAATAAAACAAAGCTCGCAGAATTCACTGTCCCTTCTTATTCTTACGTTTCTGTAGTAGAGCTTAGCAATTATTTAGCTGGTGAAAGCAATGAGGATCCTTATCAGAATCCGCATGTTCGTTCTAGGTTATATCCAAAGCTTCCTCAATCTAAGTACTCATGCTTTTACCCAATGGATAAACGTCGCCAAGGAAATGATAACTGGTACTCACTTCCAATGGAAGAACGTCGTGATTTAATGAAGAGCCACGGGTTAATCGGCCGTTCTTATGCAGGTAAAGTGAAGCAAATTATCTCTGGTTCAGTTGGATTTGATGATTACGAATGGGGAGTCACTCTATTTTCAGATGATGTTATCCAATTCAAAAAGCTCGTTTATGAAATGCGTTTTGATGAAGTAAGTGCACGCTACGGAGAATTCGGTTCATTCTTTGTTGGAAATCTATTAAGTGCGTCTAAACTAAATTCATTCCTTTATGTGAACTAGAAAACCTTATTTTAAAAACTTTAATAAACTGATAAGTACCGTGAAGTTCTCGATAGAGGGATGCAACGATACTTGTCAGTTTTTTATTTTGTAGATTTTTATAACTTTGATTTGTACCAAACTGAGTCATACTCCACAGAAATCCCTTCTTTTTTATATGAACGATCCTCGGACAGTTAATTCTTCAGATAAAATAGGTCATTATTTTCTCCTTTATTACATACGTATGAATGAGTAGGAGTCATTGAAGCTGTCTCTGTTTTAATAGTAATAATCATCACTTTTTTTAAGGGGCTACAACTTATCAAAAATCAAAAGGTTTTTTGCAAAAGGGTACGTCATACTGCTTTTAATCTCCAACCCAATCATTTTTATCAATTTTGAGGAGGGTTTTACATGGCTAACAAAAAGAATCAAGTTCAACCACAACCATACGGATTTGACATGCAAGGAATGCCCGGTGTACAAGGGGTACAAAGTGCTCAGCCTCAACCTATGCCAATGCAAATGCAACAAGGAATGGGTTATCAGCCATACGGTACATATCCTTATCCTGGTCAAAATGGTCAACAACCTGGTCAACCATTTCCACAACAACAACAACAGGGTTCTGCACAAAACATTCCAGGGATGTTGCCAATAGAAGAGTCGTACATTGAAAATATTTTGCGTCTGAATCGAGGAAAAACCGCAACTGTTTATATGACATTCGAAAACAATCGAGAGTGGAATGCAAAAATCTTTAAAGGTGTCATTGAAGCTGCTGGTCGTGATCATCTTATCCTTAGCGATCCTCAGACTGGTATGCGCTATTTATTATTAATGGTTTACCTGGATTATGTGACATTTGATGAAGAGCTACAATATGACATTCAATTTAATTTAGCTGCCTATCCACCTAGATAACCATAATAAAATGCTATTTTCGCATAGATTGTTGCTTTTCGTACTAGCACTTCTTTAGGTATTTAACTATCTTCGTGCTCTTTATCAGCTATTCTCTTAAAAACAGCTGATAATTGTATTAAAAATCCAATGACCCATTTTTGGTTTGGTAGCAACAAACTTTTAGAAAAAAGCCTATTAAAAAGGAGGCAATATGCCTCCTTTTTACAATCTAATCATAAATATTTTTACCATAAACTGACAATGTTAAACTATCCGAAGAGACAGACCCTGTGTACGAAAAGGCTTATAAATATCGAATCGCTGTATAACCTAAAAGTAACCAACCAGCTAAAAAGGCTAGTCCTCCTAATGGCGTAATTGCCCCTAAGACGCTAATTTGAGTCACACTTAAGACATATAGACTTCCTGAAAACAAGATAATTCCCACCAAAAATAGCCATCCTGCTGTTGTTAATAAACCAACATTCGACAATTTGTCTACTAAAAAGGCAATCACAAACAAACCACCAGCGTGGAACATTTGATACGTAACACCAGTTTGCCATATTTTTATGTACTTTTCTGGGATCTTTCCCTCTAATCCGTGTGCACCAAATGCTCCTAGCGCAACAGCCATAAAGGCATTAATCGCACCTAAAATAAGAAAAAGCTTCATGTAAAACACCTCCCTTATTTGTATACTTTACCATCTTACCTTACTATTCGCTCTTTTCAATGTCATTTTATTGACGAATTAAAGGATTTTATATTGCTTAAACCATACTCGCTGTTAATTGAACCACTTTTCTCTTTTATTGAACCACTTCACTTCGATTGAGCCACCTTTTCCCTTTACTGAACCACTTTCTCCGATAATTGAACCACTCTCCAGCGTGATTGAACCACTTTTCTCTTTTATTGAACCACTCCACTTCGATTGAGCCACCTTTCCCTATTTCGAACCACTTTCTCCGATAATTGAACCACTCTCCAGCATGATTGAACCACTTTTCATTTTTATTGAACCACTTCACTTCGATTGAGCCACCTTTTCCCTTTTTTGAACCACTTTCTCCGATAATTGAACCACTCTCCAGCGTGATTGAACCACTTTTCCCTTTTATTGAACCACTCCACTTCGATTGAGCCACCTTTTCCCTTTTTTGAACCACTTTCTCCGATAATTGAACCACTCTCCAGCGTGATTGAACCACTTTTCTCTTTTTTTGAACCACTCCACGGCATGATTGATCTACTCTCCGTACTAATTGAACCACTGCTCAAATTTATTGCCCAATCACAAACAAAACGGCACAAAAAAAGAGCCAGAACATTGGCCCTTAGCGATTTTGCAAGTATACTTTTAAGACATTTGTTACATCTTGTTCTTTGTCTATTGCTCTTATGTGATAATGATCTCCGTCTAGGTAGGATTGAAAATTGCTATATCCTTCGTTCATTAAGAAATCATCAATATCCTGTACAGATTCTTGTGCTGATAATAATTGTTTTTGACCTATATAGTCTTCATTTACATAGACATCATAGCGATCATGCGTTAATTTTGTGTCATTGGTAGATTGATTAAAGAAATCCATATCGAATCTTCCTCTACCCATACTAAACAAGTTATCATATACCATCGTTAAAACCTCCATTTAAAAACTTACTATCATTGTCTCCTCGATAGCTAATAATATGAAGGATTTCATTGGTGCATTTTGTTAACTTATCGGATTATGATTAATTATTCCAGTTTAGATACATCGAGCCCTCTTAAAAATCAAATAATGACTCACCATTTGCATCTTTCTCTTCGTATGAGGTAGTTGACTTTACAACAGCTGGACGACTACTAGTTCCCATCATCTTTTGTAGCTCAGTTGGGTTTATTTCACTCACTGGTTGCGACGATATTTTTAATGACGTTGCTTCTTCCTCTAGGATAACTTCACATAAGGATTGAATAACGACAAGCCTTTCTCGCATTTCTTTGTCTGATTGACTGTTTTTTGCTTTGAATAGTTCACCCTCCATTTTTTGAAGGAGCTTTGACACATGTATATTCACAAAAAAGACCTCCGTTTAGGGTTTATTTACCTTAGGCTGATATTTAAGGCACGCGGTACCAGATGATTTTTTCACCATTATATTAGGTCTGCTTGCTGACTTGAAACCGTACGCACGACAACCATTTGGAAATCTCTTTTCCCATGTCACATAAAAATACTGACATTTCAAACAGTTTACCGGTGTTTCATTCATCTTTATGATCTCCTTTTATAAATGCAGTTTGCTTATTAATTGTTTTTTTCGTTTAATACATGAAAACAACAATTAATAAAACAGCCTTAAAAATTAATCCTTTTTTAAACACCAATCGATTTCTTTACTATTATGTTGTTTTAAAAAGTGATTTGTTTTTGAAAATGGCTTGCTCCCAAAGAATCCTTTTCTAGCGGAGAAAGGGCTCGGGTGTGGGGATTCAAGTATTAGATGTTGTGGAGATGTTATAAATTGTTTTTTCTCTCCAGCTTGTTTTCCCCATAATATAAAGATTATTGGTTGTTCACGCTCATTGAGCAGTCTGATGATTTCATCGGTTAGTTGCTCCCAGCCGATCCCTTTATGAGAGTTGGCATTGCCCTTTTTAACGGTCAACACCGTATTTAATAATAAGACACCTTCTTCTGCCCAGTTGATCAATGAACCATTTTCAGGTGGCTGGCAACCGAGATCCGCTTGGAGTTCAATAAAAATATTTCGTAGTGAAGGAGGGACTTTCACATCTGGCTGTACTGAAAAGCTCAACCCTTGTGCTTGTCCATCTCCATGGTATGGATCCTGGCCTAATATCACCGCCTTGACAGAGCTGTAAGGTGTTTTATTTAGTGCTTCAAAGACATGTTCACGCTTAGGAAAAATAATGCCTTCGTTATATTCCTTGTTTAAAAACTGAGTAAGTTGTTTAAAATACGGTTGATTGAACTGCTCGGTTAGTAATGGTAACCAATCGTTTTTCAATAACTGTTGCATGTTAATGCCTCCTATTATGTTAGTCGCGACTTAATAGGTTTACCATCCCAAACGATTTCTGTTTTTGCCTCCCGTTGCTTCATTTCAGGCTCATCTAATAAAACAAAGAAGTTTTTTGTCGGTAAATCTCCTAGCCGATGCTTTTCACATAGTTTGTCTAAGTATTGTTTTCTTTTTTGATTTAATTCGGCTGATTGGTTATTGCCGTTTTCTAAAAATGCATAGATGACACTTGCTATTGGTAGCCTTTTTACTTGGCATACATTAGAAGCTCTTAAGAAAAAATCCCAGTCCCAGTAATTATGAACATCTGGGTCAAATAAACCAATTTGATCATGAAGCACTTTTTTATAAGCACTCCCAGATGGAATATAGGTTGAAAACTTTCTCATTTCTTTGGTGTCATAATGGTAAGCAAATGTTCTTCTATCAATAGGATAACGGGTATTTCCCCTTTTTTCAAAGTTAACAATTTCTGCATCTGAATAGACAAAATCAGCATGCTCTAACTCTCTTTGTATATGTTCGATATGTTGATTTGTAAAGAAATCATCGTCATCACAAAGAAGAATGGCATCTCCTGTTACATAACTTACACCAATATTACGTGCATGAACATGCTTAACATTTTCCACTAGATCTACTAGCTTTATTGGTAGTTCCTTATATAACTCAATTAATGAGTCGACACTTTGATCACCATCATTAACAATAATAATTTCATAAGGAGTCACTGTTTGCTTGAGAATTGATTCAAGTAGTTCTGCCAGTTCTGGTAGCCTATTATACGTTACAATTAAGACGGATATGTTCATCAACTTCACCTATTTCTCTTATGCTTCATTTATTTTATCATAGAAGGAATCTTTGCTCCTATATATGATGTAAGCTTCTATATTTCTTTTGGCAAACCTATTCCTTTCGATTAGGATTCTTTAACATGTATTTTTTCTGCCAGATAACAAATACTTTTAAATGATATTCAATCCTACTATGAGGTGATAAAAAATGAGTTATAAAGATCATTTAGATCCACATTCTCAGAAATTTCACCATAATTGGACAAGACCTAAACGTTCTAAATCACAAGTTAACGGACATACCGAAATGTCGCAAACTAACATTATCTTGAGAAGTAACGCTAAGGCTCATAGGTGGTAAAGGGTATCTACAGATCAAAAGGAAAGAAGGCATTTTGTCTTCTTTCTTTTTATTTCCCTCGCGTTTTGCAAAAAGTATATCCTAAAAATTTCATCATTCTATCTAGCTAACTTTTCATAAAAAACGTTTTAACTTGCAACCTACGGGTAATACATAACTATCATACAAAAAGGAGATGAAGAAGATCATGAAAACATATGTAGTTGAAAATGGTGTACAAGCAACAGATACAATTAACAATCTTGAGGTGCAAGGCTTTAACAAAGATGACATCTATTTATTTGCTCATGATACCGATCGCTCCGAGCATTTAACAGAAAATACCGATACAAAAAACGTTGGTATGAAAGAGGAAGGCTTATTTGATAAAATGGCAAATACCTTCCGTTCACGCGGTGATGAACTTCGTTCGAAAATGACATCATTAGGTGTCCCTGAATCAGAGGCAAATCGTCTAGAGGAAGAGTTAGATCGAGGTAAAGTCGTTATTGTCACTCAGTAAGGGAAACTTTCTTTAAATGACATTTACAATGTTTATTATGACGATTTAAGGCTGCCAAATGGCAGCCTTAAATCCAATGTTTTGGATATTGTCTATCTGGAAATAAGTTATTATATACTAACGACATCCCTACTAAAAGAACGATACATAGAAGAATACAAGGGATAAATCCCCAGTCGACACCTGTATTGATGGCTACAATCGCACTGGCAGCTGCTGGTGGATGAATGGTATTAAATAACACCATTAAAATAATCACAGTTCCCAAGGTAAGCCCTAATGTAAATGAACTTTTCCCAAAGAGGTCAGATATCAATATAGCTGCAGATGTAGCAATAAAATGTCCACCAATGACTTGTCTTGGCTGTGAAAATGGACTTTTATGAGCACCAAAGATAAGCAAGCAACTAGCCCCAACGGGTCCCAATACCATTGGATAATTAAGAGAGAAGGCTATAAAACTAAACAAACTCATCGCAATAAGACAACCCATCGCCGAAACTACCAAATCCATATAGTTTAACTCGGATTTGTTTTTAGATTCACCCTTCATCTTTTTAAAATATGTGGTAAAGGCTGGAGAGATCGGATTTAATCCTCTTCTCTTTATTTTTTCTACGTTCATTGTTTCCCCCTGCATTCATTCACTAATCATCTATTATAGGCTTTTTTCTCAGCTGATTGTCATTTTCTATATAGCTCGACTTTCTTCTGTCGTTATATTCTTTCCACTAAGTTATTCAAAGGAGAGCTATTTTAAAGATAATTTCCATTGTAACGGATACTCCTTACAAATTAAAAGTAAAATTCATTCAATTCAAATTTTTTACCATAAAACCACTATTTACCGTTAGAAGATTACCTTAAATTAGCTAACTTAAATAAAGGCTGTTTTCGCAAAGATTGTTGTTTTTCGTAATAAGTAAATCTTTACGAATTAAGCCTATCTTCGTGCTCTTTTCGTTAAATAACTCTGATATCCGTCTGGAGATCGATTCAATTTAGATCATAAAAATCCTAAAGCCGATTCTTATTCGTACTAGAGCAACAAACTTTTAGAAAAGAGCCTAAATAAAGGAAAAAGCAAAAAAAGACCTCCCTACAAGTAAGGAGGCACATACAATATATAAAGATTAGGGGGGGATTACTAGTATTATCACCATTTTACAATTATCCTATACTAGCAAATTGAATTTTATTTTTGAAGACTTTCAATAAAGCGCAAAAATCCTTGCTTACCTGCTTTGTTACGTTTAAATACACCAGCATGCTCTAAGATTGTTGCGAATACTTGTCCTACTTCTTCAAGCAATATCTCATAGCCATTCGGGTGATTAAAATCTGGGTATTTTTCTTTTATTTTCAAAGCCCAATCATAATGCTTTTTTACCTCGATATCCTCGATAATAAGTGCAAGTCCTTTTTCTTCAGCTAACATACTAGCTAATTTTTGCAACTCATCCAGCAGTCTTCCAGGTAATACGGCTAGGCCCATTACCTCAATTAAGCCGATGTTTTCTTTTTTAATATGATGAACCTCTTGATGTGGATGAAAGATCCCAAAAGGATGTTCTTCACTAGTACGATTGTTACGCAGTACTAAATCTAGCTCGTAAAGCTCTCCTCTTCGTCTAGCAATCGGCGTCACTGTGTTATGCGGAGTTTCACCGGAAAATGCTAAGATCTCAATGGATTCGTCACTATAATTCTTCCACTCCCGCAAAATTTCATCGGCAGCGTCAATTAATTCTTTCTGATTTGTTCCCTGTAGTCTCACTACCGACATTGGCCACTTCACTATGCCAAATTTCACATTTGGATAGTTGTTTAGATTAAAGGAGTACTCAATCTCGGCTACCTCCATCGGGAAGGTATGATGTCCACCTTGAAAATGATCATGACTAAGAATCGAGCCGCCAACGATCGGCAGGTCTGCATTTGAGCCAAGGAAATAATGTGGATACTGCTCTACAAAATGTAAGAGCTTTGTAAAAGATTCCTTGGAAATTTTCATCGGTTTATGGACACCTGAAAAGACGATTGCATGTTCATTATAATAAACATATGGTGAAAACTGTAAGAACCATTGCTCTTTATTTAATGGTACTGGAATGATCCGGTGATTTTGTCTTGCAGGGTGATCCACTCTTCCAGCATAGCCTACATTCTCCTTACAAAGCAGACATGTTGGGTATTCACTTTTTTGCAAATGGCGTGCAGCTGCAATCGCGGCAGGATCCTTTTCAGGCTTTGAGAGATTAATTGTCATTTGCATATCACCGTACTCTGTGTTAACTAGCCATTTTTCATTTTTAGCAATACGATTGGTTCGAATATAATGAACATCCTGTGAAAATTGATAAAAGGATTCCGTAGCCGCTTTTGGACCTTGTTTAGCAACGACTTCTTGGAACCAACGGATAATTTCACCTTGAGATTGAACTAAACACCCCATTAATTTCGTATCAAGCAAATCACGGTATGTTACAGTATTTTCTGTTAAGCGATCATTATTCGCCGACCATTCTAACATATTCTCTAAAATAGCAACAGGTGAATCCAGATCCTCATCATCAATGACAACTGCTTTACCTTCAGTTAATTCCAGCGCCTCTAAAAGTTTGTTACGGGTTAAATCTATATCCCACTCGGATAATAATTGTTTCTTCCGTCCGTATTGTAGTAATCGTTCAATTTCTAACTCGATATTGATAGACATATTATCATCCCCTCGAAGACTTGATGAACAAAAGGTCGTTAACTGATATTCTTTATAGTTCACATCTTACTTTCAACTACAACTAGTTAAAAGAAAGGAGCCTCCCATGACCTATATGTTGAATCTTACAAGACCTTTAGTAGGGTAGACTCCGATTTCTCTAGATATCCTATTTAAAAATGTTTGTTGCCTTTGAATAGCCTTTAGGGTTCTTTTGGAACCACTTCCAAGCACTTTCAATCATCGTATGAAGATCAGCATATTTGGGACTCCAGCCGAGCTCTTTGACTGCCTTTTCTGATGAAGCAATTAAGATAGCTGGGTCACCTGCTCGTCGTGGTGCTACTTCTGCTGGAATTGGATGTCCTGTTACAGATCTAGCCGATTCGATTACTTCTTTAACAGAGAAACCATTACCATTACCAAGATTATAGGTAGCACTTTTATTTTCTTTTCGTAATTTTTGAATCGCTAGAATATGGGCATTCGCCAAATCAGTTACGTGGATGTAATCACGGATACATGTACCATCTTCTGTGTTGTAATCATCACCGAATATCATGATCTTTTCTCGATCACCTAATGCTACTTGTAAAATAATTGGGATCAAATGAGACTCTGGATCGTGATCTTCTCCAAGCTTTCCGTCCATATGAGCTCCCGCAACATTAAAGTATCGAAGGACGACATACTTTAGGCCATATGCTTGCTCGCTCCACTTTAACATTTTTTCAACAGCAAGCTTTGTCTCTCCATATGGATTTGTCGGGATCGTTGGGTCTGTTTCAACGATTGGCATACGTTCTGCTTCCCCATAGGTAGCTGCCGTAGAGGAGAAGACAATTTTCTTTACACCAAATTCCGTCATCACCTTTAACAGGCACATTGTTCCATAGACATTGTTTTCATAGTATTGAAGAGGTTTTTCGACACTTTCACCTACAAGTGAATCTGCTGCAAAATGAATGACTGCTTCAATTTCATTTTCTTGAAAAACATTTTTTAGAAATGCTTCATCACGGAGATCTCCTGTATATAGTGTTGCTCCTGCTAAAACGGCTGGCTGATGTCCCTTTTGTAAATTATCTACTACGATGACGTCCTCATTACGATCTAAAAGCTCAGATACTGTATGACTACCAATATATCCTGCACCACCACATACTAAAACGGCCATGTTATTCCCTCCCAGTTTATTTATTCTTGTATTTCTTTTGCTCCGTCCCCTACATTTGCTACATAAAATTCTGCTGTTAAACCTGTTTTTTCTTTGTAGCTTTTACCAACCTCTTCGATAAAGATTTCTATTTTTTTATTTTCAACGATTGAAACTGTACAACCGCCAAAGCCCGCTCCAGTCATTCGTGAGCCGATTACACCTTCTTGATTCATTGCCGCTTCAACCAAGGCATCCAATTCGACGCCAGTCACTTCATAATCATCTCGTAATGATGAATGAGAATCACACATTAGCTGACCAAAGCTTGCTATATCACCTTTATTGAGTTTTTCAACTGCAAGTATCGTCCGTACATTCTCGTAAACTGCATGTTTAGCACGCTTGCGATCAATATCGTTTTCGATAAGGTGCTGATTGCTGTCAAACTGCTCGGTTGTTAAATCCCCTAATGATTTAATTGAAAGCTTTGTTTGCAAGTCTTTAAGCGCACGCTCACATTCAGAGCGTCTTTCATTATATTTTGATTCAGCTAATGCTCTTCGCTTATTCGTGTTGGCAATTACAAGTGAAGCATCCTTAAGCTCAATCGGACTATATTTGTACTCCAAGCTTTGACAGTTCAACAAAATGGCATGATTTTCTTTGCCCATACCAATCGCAAATTGATCCATAATCCCACAGCTTACTCCGATAAACTCATTTTCAGCATGTTGACTCATTTTTACTAATTCCACCCTCGGAAAAGTTGTATCGTATAGGGCTTGTAGTGTCACAGCTGTCGCAAGCTCTATCGATGCCGAAGAGGATAACCCTGCACCATTTGGGATATTTCCATAAAATAGTATATCAAATCCTTGATCTAAATGGATGCCTTTATCAGTGAATTCCTTGATAACTCCCTTTGGGTAATTCGCCCAATCATGCTCTTTGTTAAATTCTAATGGTTCATTAAGAGAAACCGAGATAACCCCTACCTCAGGAAAATTCATTGAATACAATTGAACCTTTCGATCATTCCTTTTAGAAACATAAGCATATGTTCCAAATGTTAATGCACATGGAAAAACATGCCCTCCATTATAATCTGTGTGCTCTCCAATTAAATTAACTCGACCTGGTGCAAAAAAACGGCGAATGTCATGGTCTTTGTTAAATACCTTGATAAATTGTTCCAACATCTGTTCTTTCATATTAGTCACCCTTCATTTTACTAATTTATCTTCCATATTCGTCCTTCTTGAGTTGATCCCTCTTACCGACTACTAGTAAATCTTGTTTGATTTCAATTTCCCAACCTTAATGATGTTAGTTTCATTGTAAATTCCTGATCGCTTCGATACAATGGTAAAAATAAATTTAATAAGCAGTACATTTTTGCTGTTATTTTTTACGTTATTCAGGGTTTTGTTATTCTTTTAAACAGGTTAGACTAGGGGTAATCACCCTTTTTTTGCTTTACTATTCTAAAAAGGGTACGAAAGGGGGATTAATTTGCTATGGATAAAAAAACTGGAGCTATTGCCTTTCGATTTACTGATGATGTCAATTCAGTTGCGCAAATCTGGTCTGTAGGTTGGGATGAACAACAATCATCTCTTTATCATTGGAGTGGGACAGAGCGAAAGGATCAGGGGAAATACATTTTTCAATACACGATAGCCGGGCATGGTGAAATAAACATTGATGGAAATGTTCATACCTTAAAAGCTGGGCATGCATTTATTGTTAGCAGTCCTAGCAACTATCATTATTATTTACCAACTAACTCAGAAAAATGGGAATTCATCTATTTAACTCTTTATGGACATGAGGCAAAACGTTGTTGGGAACACGTTAAAAAATGTGGGAATCAAATTGTCCGTTTTCACCCGGAGTCTACTCCTATTAAGCTTATCAAGCAAATTTATGATAATGCGAAGGAAAAGAAGATCACAAATGCCTATGAAGGTTCAAGTATTGCTTACAATTTTATAATGGAACTATATGTCTACCTATCAAATATTGATAAGCTTATGGAGGATTGGTCAGAAGGTGTCATTAGCGCAGCGCTATTTGCCAGAAATTATTATCAAGATGATATTAGTTCCGAAGAAATGGCTGAAGCCTCTAAATTATCAAAATACCACTTTACACGACTATTTAAGAAAGAAACAGGTCTGACACCTGTACAATACTTAACAACAATCCGTCTTCAAAAAGCGACTGAACTATTACAACACACTAAATACACGGTTGATGAAATCGCCCAATTAGTTGGCTATAAAAATGCAAACTATTTAAATAAAGTGACCCGTAAACTTATCGGGAAATCACCTGGTCAAATAAGACAAGAGGAAACAAAATAAGCAAATTGGCAAGATAACCATTTGCTTATTTTGTTAAATCAATCTGGATCGTTCCTTTTTGATGCATGATCGTCATCGTCGTTCCAGGTGTCATCATATTTTCAAGAATATCCTTTGCTGATTGAAGAGCAAATTCGATTCTCTCTAGCTTTTCCGTCTCCTGCTCACTTAGTTCCTCACCTCTATTTGAAAGCTGTTTAGTATATTGTTGTGATTTTTGATGATAATCGGCGATCTTCTCATACACCTCATCATATAAATCCTCTATTTCTTTTTTCATTTTCTCCTGCTCCCTTTTTAAATCATTTGTCTCTAGATCATTCGTCGCTGTTCGGGCTTTTGCGCTTTTGTCGGCATCTAGCTCCAGATCCCAGCGTCTAGTGAACTTCACCCTTCTCCTTACGATAAGTCATCAAGTTTCCTTTATCTTATTGCGTTGTGCTCCAGTTCATACGTCGCTATTCGGGCTCTTGCGCTTTTGATTTAACAGTCTTTTATGTATCCAAATTGCTGCTTGACAGCCGTCAGCCATGGCGATTGTTACTTGTTCTGAGTGAGCAACGATGTCTCCGGCAGCCCAGACATTGGTTATATTCGTTTCCTTCGTTCTTGGATTAACAAGGACATGTTTATTTTCCATTCGTTCAACACCTAGTTGTGAAGCGAGTTCCGAGTGGACGATGTTACCTCCAAAGCCGATAAATCCACTTTCCCCTTTAACAGTTTGACCATTTTTCAAGGTGACCCCTTTAAACGATGAACCATTTTCTGCAATAACCGCTTCGATTGGTTCATTTATTGTGGTAATACCTTGCTTAGAAAGCTTATCTTTTAGTGTTTGATCGAATTCCTTTGAATCATGATTAATAAAGGTAATCTGCTTTGTCCAATAGGTTAGCGTTAGTGCAAGGTTAGCCCCTGCTTTCCCCGAACCCAATAACAAAACATGCTTGTCTCTTACCTCATAACCATCACAATCGGGGCAAATAAAGATCGATATACCTAAGCATGGTTCGATATTGTTTATATTCGGGATATTATCCTTGATACCTGTCGATAATAACAGTGTTTTTGCCTCAAATTCTAATCCCTGGTTCGTTCGAAGGAGGAACAACTTGTCTTGTTTCTCTGCGTCATTGACTCGATCCTTTAAAAATTTGATTCCTAAATCCTTTGCTTGTTTATGCCCTATTTCTCTAAGTGTTTGTCCACTTACACCATCAGGGTAGCCAAGGATATTATGGTAGCCCCGACATATGTTTGACCTACCATTTTGACTATCAATTACAAGTACATCATGAAGATAACGTCCCATTTGAATCGCGGCCTGCAGCCCAGCAATGCCTGCACCAACAATTATACAATCATATTGTTCCTTTTCCATCCAAACACGTCCTTTTAAGCTCTTTTCTAAAAAGTTTGTAGCTCAACACTTATAAAAATCGACTTTTTGGTTTTTTATAGTAACAATTGGAGCTCTCCTCAGAGAATATAACAAAGTAACTAAGCGGAAAGAGCCCGAAAACTAGCTTCTATCATAAATGACCAAAAAACCGGTTCAAATTCTAGAATGTGTCAAAATGGATAGCATCATTCATACAGACTTCTTTCTAATTGGCTGTTTTCGCAAGGATTGTTATTTTCCGTACAAAGTACAAATGTACACGTTTTAAGTTTATCATCGTGCTCTCTTCGCTAAATTATTCTGATACCCCACTGGAGATTGCTTGAATTTACTTCATAAAAATCCAAAAGTTGATTTTCATTAATACTTGAGCAACTTACGTTTAGAAAAGAGCCTTCTAGTTAGGGATCAGGCTCTTATGATTCTTTTGAAATGGCACTAACTAAATCTTTTAACTTTTACACATGTGGATAACTTATCACTTCACTTATAAAAAATCATTATATTAAATCTATATTTATAATAAGCTCTAAAAATTTAGATATTAACAACCTACCGAAAAGTTAGCAACAAGTTATCCACAATAGTTATCAACATATCCACATTTGTTATCCACATTTTGTGTAGGTACACACGTTCGCCACAATATATATGATAAACTATACCCACTATCCACAGGTTATGCACAGTCACTCGACAACTTTTTTTCAAATTTGACGTGATAAGACATTATTCTTAGTATACTATTTAACGATGTCAGATTATGAAGTTCGATACTCTCCTCCATTAACATGGAGCACCTGTCCTGTCACATACCTTGAATCATCTGAAGCCAAATAGACATAGGATGGAGCTAGTTCGAAAGGCTGACCAGCTCGTTTCATTTCGTTGTCCGCTCCAAACGTTGAAACATCTTCCGCAGGATAAGATGCTGGAATTAACGGGGTCCAAATAGGTCCAGGAGCTACTGCATTTACTCGAATTCCTTGTTCTACCAAAGACATAGATAAAGACCTGGTAAACGATGTAATTGCGCCTTTTGTAGATGAATAATCGAGTAATTTCTCATTCCCTTCATAAGCAGTAATTGACGTCGTATTAATGATACTACTTCCATTTTTCAGACTAGGTAAGCATGCCTTAACCATGTAAAAGAAAGCAAATATATTTGTCCGGAATGTAGCCTCTAGTTGCTGTGCTGAAATATTGAGAATACTATCTTGGACAAACTGAATTGCATGATTATTTACAACAATATCTAATCGTCCAAATGCCTTAATTGTCCTCGCAACTACTTCATAAGATGTCTGTTCTTGGCCAAGGTCTCCAGGATGTAACAGGCAACGTCCTCCAAGCTCTTCAATTCGCTGTTTTGTCTCATTTGCATCACGATACTCGTTTAAATAGGATATCACGACAGTTGCCCCTTCTTTTACAAATGCATATGCAACCGCCCTGCCAATCCCACTATCTCCACCAGTGATAATGGCTACTTTATCTTTTAACTTTCCACTTCCTTTATATCCTGCAAATTCAGATATTGGTCTAGGTACCATTTCATATTCAAAGCCAGGCTGATGGTTTTGCTGTTGCGGCGGAAAGGTTATCGGCTGATTCTTACATTTTCTTCTTATCGAGTAATATGGGTATACAGGATATGGATGCATGGTTTGCCCTCCCTGTTTCATTTCTCTCTCCTAAAGCCTATTCAGCACCTGCTTGGATAGATAACATGTATTTCGTTTTCTTTAGATCTCTTTAGAAAAAAATAAAAAAGCTGCTCAAATAGTTCATTTGAACAGCTCATCTTTACAGTGGTTTGATTACCTTTTTAACAACAAAGGCAAATAGTAATAATAGCAAGGAACATAAAAAGAGGGCTATAGCTACCATCGCTAATCCAATCCCATACCATGGATTAATTGTTGAACCAACAACAAAGCTTGTAATAAAAATAAAAACAGCTAAACCTAAACTAATTAAGGAAGGGATATATACCTTCTTTGAATGTAACCTTAAATAAACAGTGATCGCTCCAATAAGGACAATGTAATAAACCGAAATAACAGCATCACTCAATAGGTATTCGATCGTTTTCATGAACCAATGACTTTTTTCTGCTGTCGGAAGCTTTAGGTCAATTGCTTCTGGTTTACCGCCATCAACAGCTACTGTCATTAATTGATATTCCTCTGGTAGACTTGACCAATTTTCATAATGTAAAAAGGCAATTTTATCTGTTTTATGAAAAAAGACAGGTGACTGAACATTAGATTTTAACTCTGTCAGTTTTTTTGTTTTACTTGTTTCCAAATTTTTACTATATAGCTCGTATTCAAATAAAGATTCATTTTTGGATTCCTCGGAAACCGTGACGTAAGCAAGATATTTCGCTCCTTTAGAAAAGATAGATGCGTAGATATCACCTTTGATTCCGTCTACAGCGTCAGCCTTTGTTTCTATCTTCTCTTTCACTGAATAGGAATACAACTGCTCTCTTTCGTTAAATAAGCTATAATACAGCTCCGTCCCATCTTCCGAAATTGAAAGATCATTCATTGAAAAGTGATCCTTATCGGTTAATTGTACCGCTTCGGTTTCATTTAAATTCAATGAATAAAGATCATATCCTTCCTTTGTTTCACCCTCTGCCTTATTCGCAGCCTCAGCTGGCATGGCGATATAATAAACAGTTTCACTCGTAGGAGAAAATATAGCATCTGTAACATGCAGACGATCCGTTGTGATTGACTTTGGCTCACTTCCATCTGCATTCATCATCATTAATGTCTGAATTTCTTGTTTATTTTCAGATAGATACACGATCTTTTCTCCATCAGCGGAAAATTTCGGTCCGCGGAGCCTTCCATCCTTTTCTTTGCTAATTTTCGTTACTTCGGTCCCATTAGCTTTAGCCGTATAAATTCCTTCATTTCCATCTAGATAATAAGAAAAGGCTAATTTCTCATCATTGTCAGATACTGCAAGCTCACTACCTAATCCTGTGTAATATTTATAGGGATCTCGTTCCCGAAAAACACTGTAAAAAATTGATATGATTAATAGGATACTGCTTATCCCAATTACCCATTTTATTGATCGTTTCAATGGATCATCTCCCCTGCTTTCGTTTATATGTAATTGCTTCCACGTAAAATAGAGATTAGCTCTTATCTAATCTCTATTTTACATGGAATGTACTTTATAAAGCTATTATACTAACTCTCTTTGTTTTGTTTCGTCTCCCAATAATAAAACGGCTAAGGCACCAATCATAATGGATACAGCAAAAATAAAGAAAATAGTCTGAATGGATACATCAGCTGTTACTAAATAGCCAACCGTTAACGGCCCTAATATCCCACCAACTCTACCAAAGGATGCTGCCAAACCTGTACCTGTGCCGCGAATCTCTGTTGGATAGTGTTCAGGTGAGTAGGCATAAAGTGCGCCCCAGGCACCAAGATTAAAGAAGGATAAAAAGATCCCCGATGTAAGCAATAATGCAAGTGAGTCAGCATTACCAAAGAAATATGCACTAACTGCTGTTCCAAACAAAAAGGTAACTAGTACAAACTTACGACCCAACCGCTCAATGAGAAAGGCCGCTAAAAAGTAACCTGGTAATTGAGCAAGTGTCATAATTAATACATACTGAAAACTTTGGATTAAACTAAACCCCTTCATCACCATCACACTTGGCAACCATAGGAACATTCCATAATATGAGTAGACGACACAGAACCATAGTATCCATAACATAGCCGTTTGCTTAGTATAGGGTTTTCCCCAGACCTTGGCTATTTTCTTAAATGATGATTCCTTTTGCTTCGAATCATTGATTGCTTGGAAACGTGGTGAATCTGGTAACTTTAAGCGTAAATACAACGCATAAAATGCAGGTAGCGCGCTTAGTAATAATGCTGCCTGCCAGCCAAAGCGCGGGATGACAAAATAAGAAATAAGTGCAGCAATAAGCCATCCTCCTGCCCAAAAGCTTTCTAACAACACAACGACTCTTCCCCGTTCATGTGCAGGCACACTTTCAGATACAAGTGTTGACGCTACTGGAAGTTCCCCGCCTAATCCCATTCCGATAATAAATCGCAAAATAAGGAATAATGTGAAAGAGGTAACTAATGCAGATAAACCACTACCTACTGAAAATAATAGCAAGGTAATAATAAAAACTTTTTTACGTCCCACTCGGTCAGCCATTAACCCAAAAAATAAAGCTCCAACCGCCATACCAATTGAATTCACACTACCAATCCAGCCCATTTGCGAGGTAGTTAATCCCCAATCTGTATGTAAAGCTGCAATAACGAAAGAAAGAATTCCAACATCCATCGCATCAAACATCCAACCTAAGCCCGCTACACCAAGTAATTTCTTTCTTGAAATTTCATTTGTTTTAACCATTCAATCCACCCTTCAGTTCAATCAATATGTATTTTTTCTTATTAAGGTAAATCTCACCATCTTCACTTATACTGCAATTAAATTGCATCAGTCAAGGCTTTTTGCTTAACATTATTATTTAGTTTGAATAATCCCTCATTTTATTGATGAAATATTGGATTTTATCACTTTATTGTTAGAAATGGATATGTTATAGTAATTGTAACAAAACGTTCACAAAACATCCTTTTTTTTGACACAATTTTGAAAGCGTTGACAACCACAAGGAGTGATTAGTATGGATGTATTTTTCGCTTATTTATTAATAGCAAGTGCTTCGCCACTGTTTTTATGGAAAGAAAACATTAAGCTTGCGATTTTCCAAATCCCAGTTGTGATTTTAATGTGGGTCATGTTCATTCTCTATATCCGTTTTGACTTTGGAATGACTGGCCATGTTGTTTTTGGCAGTTTCTTTGCTTTAAATGTTATTCTTGCCCATATTACTGTATTCTACGTGTTTATTAGACCATTCTTTGACCAGTTAAAAAATAAAAGGAGTCTCGTGTAAGGACGTAACATAGTTAGAAATGGCCCAGCTTTTAAGTTTGGGCCCTTTTTTGTGCGTTTGGAGCATTAACCCCTAAGCTTACTCAATGTCCACATGATCTGTTAATAGATAGATCCGATCCCGTGTGTTCCCTCACTCGGATTCATCGATTTAAGTAAGCTAGTCGCAAACGTCGAAGAGCTACTTTTCCATCTAGCGTACGAAACATTTGATGGAAATCTTCATCAAAATAAAGGATACCAGCTATATTTTTCACTTCTAGTATAAGGATAAACCTATGAACTATGACAATAGAATCTAGTAGAAAATAATGTTGGCTACTTTAAGCCGGAGATCGTGAGTAGATAGTAGTCTTTTTCTGGCAGGAAACTTTAGGGATAATCAATAGCCTGTTCACCTTTGTAACCAGACAGCCCTTTTGAAAGATTTTCCTTCATTTTCTGATATCTTTGGATGATCTTGGTGGGGTACGACGTAGTAACGCTTGTAATTTTAAAATCGTAAGGGGTATCCTTCGCTCTTTTATGATCATATTTTCACTCCAATATACGTTTTGTTACCCATATTCAGCTTTTTCCGTCGAATTCCTGCATGAAATCTTCATGGAAGAGTATCTTTTATGGCCTTCCCCATTGAAACCTATCAACTTTACCGCTTAATCTATCAACCTTTTCAAATAATCTATTAACTTCGGGCTAAAATCTATCTTTTGACAAAACTCAACAAATTTCGACCTCCTCATTCAAAAACAACCCAAAAAAAATAACGCCACATATAGCGACGTTATCTCTCACGAATTCTCTCTTCAGCTATCCGTTTTATAAATCGATTCCTCGTAATAAGAAATTCCTTCATATATTGCTCTAAAAACAACCGGTCAGCTACTTTTCCAATCAAACCGAATGGCGATGTGTAATCGAACGTATCAATCATAAGTGTACCATTCTCTTTCTCGATAAATTCATGGGAATGATAAAACCGTTTGAATGTACCCTTCTCCATTTCATCGACAAATCGGTTGGGAAAGTCGAATTCGGTTATACGTGCAGTTAATTTTTGTTTCATGCCAAAATGGATCGCTTCCCAAGTGACCGTTTCGTTTAATCCGATCAAGCCACTTGTTACGCCAGCGATTGCCTTTTCTTCTGTAAGTCCTGCTGATTGGGTATGAATATCAATATCTCGTGCGACATCAAAGCATATTTCGCGCGGTGCATAAATAAACATATCTGTTTTAATTATTGGCACTTTCGATCTTCCTATCTTGATTACTTTTTAAGATTCAACTTCGCTAGTGCATCTGCTAAGGCGGAGTTTGTAAAGTCTTCATCTTGCTTTTTCATATATTTCGCTACTTCGCTTTTTGACACCTTTGTATTTTGATTCTTTTTTCGCCGTTCCTGGAAGGCTGTCATTTTTTCACGATGTCCACAAGGGCAAAAGAACATTTGTCCTTCTCCTTCGCCTCTTAGTTCAAGTTTTTTATGGCATTTTGGACAACGGGCATTTGTCACTTTTGAGACACCTTTTTTGTAACCACATTCACGGTCCTGACAGACGAGCATTTTTCCCTTTTTGCCATTCACCTCTAAAAGAAGTTTGTTGCATTCAGGACATCTACTGCCGGTGACATTGTCATGTTTAAAGGTTTGCTTACTATTTTTTATTTCATTGACTACTTCTTTGGCATAATGTTTCATCTCATTTAAAAAAGCTTGCTTTGATAAAGAACCCTTCGAAATCTTTGTTAACTTTTGCTCCCAATCTGCTGTTAAGACAGGTGATTTTAAATCTTCAGGTACAAGTTTTAGTAGTTGCTTACCCTTGTTTGTAATGAAGATGTCTTTGCCTTTCTTTTCAATCAAAAAGCTACTATACAACTTTTCAATAATGTCCGCTCTTGTTGCAACTGTTCCAAGCCCACCTGTTTCACCTATTGTTTTAAGGAGATCCTTGCTTTCACCTGCCATATATCTTGTTGGGTTTTCCATGGCTGAAAGAAGTGCTGCTTCATTGAAGCGAGCAGGTGGCTTTGTTTCACCAGTTGTTTTCGTTAGAGAGACAACCGCTAATTGTTCACCTTTTGAGGTGGCTGGTAGTTTTTGGTCATCATCCTGGTCGTCGTCAGTATAATCGCTATATACTTCTTTCCAACCTTGCGCTAAAATCCTCTTTCCTTTAGCTGTAAACTGTTCGTCACCGATTTTAACTGTTACCACGGTTTGCTCAAACTGGAAAGCTGGTAAAAGAACAGCAATAAAACGTTTTACAACTAAGTCATAAATTTTGCGTTCCTTGTCTGTTAAAGCGCTAAGAGGTACAGATTCTTCAGTTGGAATAATGGCATGGTGATCAGATACCTTTTGATCATCAACAAAAGATTTATTTGCTTTTATCGGCTGTCTGGTAATCTTAGCGATTGCCTGAGCATAGGGCTTCATTCTACAAGCTTCTAATCTATCCTTTAACGTTTCAACGATGTCACTTGTGATATAGCGTGAATCTGTTCTCGGATAGGTTAAGACTTTATGCTGTTCATAGAGTTTTTGCATGATTGACAGCGTCTCTTTCGCCGAGTAGCCATAGCGTTTGTTTGCATCACGTTGCAGCTCGGTCAAATCATAAAGTGCTGGTGAATATGTTTTTTTAGGTGTGATTTTCACCTCGGTAATCGTAGCTGATTTACCTTTGAGATTGCCTATCCTTTGATCAATCTCTTGTTCTGTAAAGGTCTTGGTATCATTTGTTTTAGCATCACGCCATGTTAGGGTTAGTCCATTATTTGCTTTTGCTTTGATGCCATAATATTTTTTCGGCTTGAAGTTTCTAATCTCTTCTTCCTGCAGGGCAATCATTGCAAGTGTTGGAGTTTGTACACGACCTGAAGATAGTTGGGCATTATACTTTGTCGTTAACGCACGAGTTGCATTCAAGCCTACAATCCAATCAGCTTCTGCTCTAGCAACAGCTGATGCAAAGAGGTTTTCATATTCTTTACCGTTTTTCAATTTACGAAAGCCTTCTTTAATGGCCTTATCGGTAACAGATGAGATCCATAGTCGCTTAAGTGGTTTATTGACATGTGCTTTTTCAATAATCCAGCGTGCAACAAGCTCCCCTTCACGACCTGCATCTGTTGCGATCACGACATCTTTTACATCTTTTCGTAAAAGCTGTGTTTTTACTGCTTGAAATTGTTTACCTGTCTTTTTTATCACAACTAGCTTAAGTGGTGATGGCAGCATTGGTAAATCCTCTAACCGCCATGATTTATATTGATCTCCATATCCGTCAGGTTCCGCTAATGTGACAAGGTGACCTAATGCCCATGTTACAATATATTGGTCTCCTTCAAGAAAGCCATTTCCTTTTTTATGACACTTTAACACTCTAGCTAAATCTCTTCCTACTGAAGGTTTTTCAGCTAGAACGACTGTTTTACTCATATAAACATCCTTCCTTAAAACCTATTTCCTTACCTACTATTATATGTCTTATTGTAATGGAAATCTAATTCAATTAACTGGCATCGATGTTGGTTATTAATGGATAATACGCTAAATACACTCAATGAATCTATCTATGACAATGACAACCCACATTGATTCCCAGTAGCATATTAAATAAAACAATAGTAAAATGGGCAAAGATACTGTTTATTTTTGGAGGGTAAAAAGAGTTATGAGTCTATTAACAATCGATAATCTCAGTCACAGTTTTGGTGATCGTACGTTGTTTAAAGATGTGTCGCTTCGCCTATTAGCAGGAGAACGCGTCGGTCTTGTTGGAGCTAACGGTGTAGGTAAATCTACGATAATGAATATAATTACAGGTCAACTTATTCATGACGATGGTCGTGTAGAATGGACTCCTGGAGTTCGTTACGGTTACCTTGATCAACATACAGTTTTAACAAAAGGTAAAACAATTCGTGATAGTTTAAATGATGCGTTTTTACCATTATTTGAGCAAGAAAAGGAATTAAATGTTGTAACAGATAAAATGGCAACTGCCACTCCTGAAGAACTTGAGGAGTTACTAGAACAAATGGCTGAAATCCAAGATCGGTTAGATGCGGGTGGATTTTATCAGCTAGATATGAAGGTTGATGAAACAGCTAGAGGGCTAGGTCTTGATGCAATTGGCCTTGATCGTGATGTATCAGCATTAAGTGGTGGTCAGCGGACGAAGGTACTTTTAGCAAAGCTTTTACTAGAGCAGCCTGATGTATTATTACTAGATGAGCCGACAAACTATCTTGATGTAGAGCATATTAAGTGGCTTAGTAACTATTTAAAGGAATATCCACATGCGTTTCTGTTAATCTCTCATGACACAGAGTTTATGAATAGTGTTTCCAACGTCATTTTCCAACTAGAATTTTCAAAATTAACGAGATATACGGCTTCATATGAAAAATTTATTGAGCTAGCAGAAATGAATAAAAACCAGCATATTCATGCTTATGAAAAACAGAAGGATTTCATTAAGAAGCAAGAAGATTTTATTTCAAAAAATAAAGCACGGTACTCAACAACCGGTCGTGCAAAAAGCCGTCAAAAGCAATTGGATCGAATTGAGCGGATTGATCGACCTGAAACTGCTGTTAAACCAACATTCGAATTTAAAGAGTCAAGAGGAAGTAGCCGTTATGTATTTGAGGCGAAAGACCTTGAGATTGGCTATGACGAACCACTATTGCCGAAGCTAACAATGACCATTGAACGTGGCGAAAAGATTGCAATTGTTGGTTGTAATGGAATTGGGAAGTCTACTTTGCTCAAAACAATCCTTGGAAAAATTGAACCTTTAGGTGGAACAACCAATCGTGGAGACTTTCTGTTTCCCTGTTATTTTGAGCAAGAAGTGCAAGCAGGATCGATTACACCTATTGAGGATGTATGGAATGCCTTTCCACATCTTGATCAACACCAGGTTAGAGCACTTCTTGCAAGATGCGGTCTGAAAAACGAACACATTTCTAGACCATTAACACAGTTAAGTGGTGGAGAACAGGCGAAGGTTCGGTTATGTAAGCTCCTTATGAATGAAAGCAATTGGCTTCTATTTGATGAGCCAACGAACCACCTTGATATTACCGCAAAAGAAGAACTTAAACGTGCAATCAAAGCATACAAAGGGACGATTGTTCTGGTATGCCATGAGCCTGAATTTTACGAAGATTGGGTAACAAAGGTTTGGGATATTGAGGATTGGGCAGAAAGTAAGTAAGTTCGGATAAATTCGAGTAACTCGTTCCAATACTGTGGAGAAATGTAACATAACAGATAAAGAACACTCGAATCACAATAGAATTCATACTAAACGCTTGGATTAACTGAAATTCCAAGCGTTTTTGGCTTATTAAATTTTATTTAAAGGCTATTTTCGCAACGATTGTTGTTTTTCGTACATAACTCTACTTCACGGAACTAGCCTATCTTCGTGCTCTTTTCGTTAAATAACTCTGATATCCCTTTGGAGATCGCTTTAATTTACATAATAAAAATCCAAAAGCCGATTTTTATAAGTACTAGAGCAACAAACTTTTAGAAAAGAGCCTATTTAAAAGAAATCAAAAACGTTCCACTGTTAAATCCATATTTACGGACCCTGCTACTTTATTTCCATCGGCAGCCGCTATAAGTAATGAGGAAGGTGCTGATTTTTCAGTTTCTCCGGCAATATATATGTTTTTTTGTGTTGTTCTACCAACACCATCAGTTACAACTGTTCCATCTTCTTGAACCTCACACCCAAGCTTCTCTGCAAATTGATTTGGACGAAAAAAGGATGGAACAACAAATCCGCCAGACCTAGTAATCGTTTCTCCTGAGACAAATTCAATTTCTTGCAGATAACCGTCATCACCGATTAAATGTTTGATCGGCTCCGATTTGACTTTAATCGAACGTTTTTGTAACGCTTGAACTCCTGCTTGAGATAGTTCAACACCGTTTGTTATAACAACTAAATCCTCTGACCAGTTATAAACTAATTTTGCCATATGCAGGACATGTTCTTCTTTCTCTGCCATTACAATTAATGGCTTATCCCTTAGCTCCCAGCCATCACAATATGGGCAACTAAACAAGCTTTTCCCATAATAATTTCTTACACTCCGAATCGGAAATATCTCTTGAATACCGGTTGCTAAGATAATCCTTTCTGTAACAAATTTCCGACCATCCGTTGTTTCGACGATAAATCTTTCATGACCAATCTCTTTGATGATTTCAGTAATTGTTGTATTAAAATAGGATACAGATAGATAATGCTCCAATTCTTTTAGCCCTATTTCTTTAAACTCCTGGGGTTTTATCCCATCACGCGTAATAAAACCATGTGACTCATGTGTGACTCTATTCCTATTCGTCCCATCATCAAATAAGGCAATTCTTCTCCTAGCCCTCCCCAACGTTAAACTAGCACTTAACCCAGATGGACCTCCACCTATAATGATACAATCATAAACATTCATTTTTTCCCTCCTTTTTCATTTTTTAGCTTATCCCAAAACAACATCAAAGACCTTTTATATCTATAATTAGATAAAAAATAATTTATTGATCATTTATTAATCTGTATTCTCACAAATACGTTGTACATTTTCATGATAAGCATAGTTATCAAAACAATTGATTTTTAATCATTTAAGTAAACGAGAACTTTTCCGAACCTCCCCCCCATTCTTAGCGAGATTTCATCTTCATAAGTTGCACGTAAATATTCTTCAGACTTTCTAAGTGAATTTTCTTCTGCTGAAATCCCATAATCATAAAACCGTTGTGCCAATTTATCTACTGCGTCATCTAAATTCATTTTTACCGTCTTCATCTGTTTTTCAATTAACGTTTGATAAGAATAACCGTTAAGATAAAGTAATTGTAAAATGTATGCCATATCAGAGGAACCTATTTCTCTTGATTCTATATCTAGAATCGGTAAAAGTTCGTCGATTAAGTGATTTTCTTTTGGACCGGCCATCGTACTTATATAGCAATATTTCTTGGCGAAACTTAAAGCTTTCATCACCATCTCCCAATCCTTCATAGCTGGACACATTGATGCAAAAACGAGATCGTACAATGAATTATGTTTATCTGTTACTATTTCTTCAAAGGTTTTTTGGATTACATTCACTTGAACTGAGTAGTTCATAGTGTTTTTTTCTAGCATTCTAGCCAAGTCAGGAGAAGGTTCAATAGCTGTAACATTTGCTCCTTTTTCTGCAAAAGGGATACTGAATACACCAGAAGCTGCACCTATGTCTAGAACTGAAAGATCCTTAAAGGAAACAACTTGATCTTCAATCCATGTTAAGATTCGATTACTTCGTTGTCTTCCTTCATGCCTAAATGAATTTTCATCATATGATTTCGCCCACTTTCTGAATTCCTTTGTTTGATCATTACCCTGGCCCAATCTTTGCATGATTCTTAGAGATGTGGTTGGATCTTTGTTCCAAGCCGACTCCCATACTTGCTGATTAAATAAATTCTCTTCCATAAAGGTTCCTCCTCTATTCGACTCCCACTTCAACGACATGAGAGATAGTTTATATCTTTAATTTAGGTATAAAAGACTTTTTAAAGATAAGAAAACTACAACATTTCTGTACTTAGTTTTGGTGTCTAGCTCTAGTGCTCAGCGCCTAGTGAACTTCACACTCCTCCTTACAATAAATCAACATCGAATCGTTATCGCTCTTCGTGTTTCCTTTACCTCAAACGGAGCGCTCAAGTCCATACGTCGCTAAACGGGCGCTTTTAGCCTTTCTAATGTTGTTGTCTTTTTACAACCAAATCAGCAATTGTTTGTTGTCTTAGTTCTTCTTCCATTTTTTCTTCTGATCTCAACATGACCTTTTGAATTAAACATTCAGTGCCATGATCAAAATCACAATCAAACAATGATGACTTACCTTCAATTGCATAGATAATATCGAGAAACGTAATCGATTCCCACCCTTTCGTTAATGAGTATCCACCATTAGCTCCTGAAGCAGAAGTAACCATACCTTCTTTGACAAGCTTGGTTAGTATCTTAGACAAATAAGTAGGTGATACATTTTGCTGTTCTGCTAGCAACTGTACACCAACTGGTTTAGTGGAATTTGACATTGCTAAGTGTAGCATCGTGTGAAGTGCATAGTTAGTAGCTTTTGAATACTTCAATGCTTTCATCCTTTCTTATTAATAAAGGACTTTAAGAGTCTTTAATAACCATTATAATATAGAGGTTTTGATTGTCAAGTTAATGGTAATCTCATTTAAAATAGATACGGAACTTATAACAACGGATGAACCCGTTAGCCATCTATGAAGCGCAAAATTCTCCGTCAATCTTTTCCCACTAACTTAGATACCAGCAGCAGCGGATAAAGCTGCTCCTCCACCTTATAAAATGTATTCTGCTTCTTCCAATGCTTTTTTGTTTTTTCTATGAGTTCCTGATAACTGTCATTCATATTTGCTCCTACTTTTTAAAATGGTTGATTAGCACAAAATTCGTATAGTTAAAAACCGACCTCTTATGGATTGAGAGCGGTCGGCTTTTTTAGTTATCTTGTTTATTTTGCTGAGATTCCATTAACCATCTGAGTCAGTGCCTCTTTGATTGGTGTAACTGATCGTCCTAGAAGTTTTACAAAATCATTGCTCTCGACTTCTAGTGTGCCTTCTCGAATGCCTTTTTGGATGTCAACAAGCATCGGAATAAGGAAATCTGGTACTCCAGCACCTTTCATGATTTCAGCATAAGTAGCGTCATCAACCTGTTGCACATGTACCTCTTTATCCAATACACTACCAAGAGTAGTTGCAATCTCTTCCTGAGTCAATAACTTACCAGAAAGTTCGTAGATTGTGTTTTCGTGACCATCACCTGATAATACCGCAGCTGCAGCTTCGGCATATTCTTGTTGTAATACCCAGCCTACCTTACCAGTTCCTGCTGATGTCACCCATGGAGCTCCTGCTAAAATACCTTGAATACCCGAAATTTCATTCTCCAGGTACCAGTTGTTGCGTAAGAAGGAGTAAGGAATGCCTGTTTTCAGGATCGCGGCTTCTGTTGCCTGGTGTGTTGGAGCAAGGAAATTCTTACTTTCCTTTGCGTTTGCTAAACTAGTATAAGCAATAAATTTAACCCCTGCACGCTCTGCCGCAGCTACTGCATTCGAGTGCTGACGAATTCTTGTTTCAGTGTCACCATCCGCAGAAATAATTAAAAGCTTATCAATACCAGCAAAAGCAGAATCTAATGTTTCTGGTCGATCAAAGTCTCCTTGCCGAACTTCTACACCACGAGTTTGTAATCCTTCTGCTTTCTCTGGGTTGCGTACACTAACAGCCAGTTGTTCTGCTGGAACTGTTTTTAATAGCGTCTCCACTACTTTCGTTCCTAATTTTCCTGTTGCTCCTGTCACTAACATTTTCATTATTCTATTCCTCCAATTATATTTTCTCGTTAATAAAAGAATCGAACTATCCTGTATTCACTTTGAATACCTGTACTCATAATAGATACATGATATAGTCTTGTCAATAGATTTAATAAGCCTTTTTTATATTCTACTAATTTTAAGGTATAATACATTGTATTCAAAATAGATACATGGACTTTAAATGAAATCCAGTCTGTAAACATATAAAGTAGGTGAAACTATGTCCATTAGCAGTAGATTTACTGTAGGTATTCATATATTGGTTCTTATTGAAATAAACAAAGAAGGAATAAGTTCATCGGAATTTTTAGCTGGGAGTGTAAACACGAACCCCACTTTGATTAGAAAAATTATGGGTATGCTAAAAAAGGCAGGATTAATTAAGGTACAACCAGGTATAGCGGGGGCAAAGCTTGCTAAGGATCCTGCTAACGTAACATTACTTGAAGTTTATAATGCTGTAGATGTAGTCCATGAAAAAGAATTATTTAGTGTACATGAAAACCCTGACCCTGCTTGTCCCGTTGGCAGGAACATTCAAGATTCTATCACTCCTGTGTTATCAGCAGCTCAATTTGCTTTAGAAAAAGTACTAGGAAATGTTACGATTAAAGAGATTATTAAGGATATTGTTGAAAAAGAGACATTCCTTAAATCATAAGTAGTTCCGTTAATATGGAGAAAAACTCAATAAAACAAGCAATGCTTTTATTCACAGTGAAAATCGCATACCAATTATCAATTAAATCCCGCTCAGAGATTCTAACTATGCACGGGATTTAATTGTGGATATAACAGAATTAAAAAAGACCAAACAAGATGCGATTTGGTCTACTCATTAATAGTTTAATTACGATTTCACTCAACAAAAATGGACCTACTAACCACATAAGTGCTACTTATTATATTATGAATTCGGAAATCTACTTTTTTGATTAGCAATTAATTTCTTCTAACGCATGGGCAAGAGAAGATGTTGTTCTTATTCCATCGAAATCAAGACCTAATTGAACAGCTGTGTGAGCTATTTCAGGCCTTATACCTGAAAGTGTTGACTCAACACCTATAAGATTCAACGTTTGAATTAATTTGAAAATTTCATGAGCAACCATCGTATCAATTATGGCCACACCTGATAAATCAATACAAAGGTGTTCAATTTCCATTTCAGAACATTGAGTTAACGTGTTTTCTAAAATCAATTTTGCTCTAGTAGTATCAATATCGCCTATTAAAGGTAAAAGAGCTGTTTTATTTAACAACAGAATGACCGGTGAACTTAATTCATTGATCACACTCTTCTGTGCTTCTATTTGTCGCATCGTGTTTTTATGAGCTTCATCAATGTAAATATAAATCGATAGGTTCGCTACTTTAGAAACAATTTCAAGCCATGAGAACAATTGATCGAGTGTAATTTCATCACTATTTAATAGATAATATTTTTTAAGATAGCTAATAAAGACCTTTTTAGTGTTCATAAATTCCCTTACTACATAGTGAACAGGCGTACTTAAGTGCTTTTGATCTCGAGCAAGCTCTTCTGACCATTGTTTAAATTCCCGAAAAAAGCTTCCTTCTTCCTCTATAAACAATCTATGTATGTGCAAAAAATAATCTTGATTTTGTTCCTTTATTCTTCCTATAACAGCAGGATCTGTTGAGGCATAGACGGAGGTGGGATCGTGCTCGTCAACCATCCGATACCAATCTTCTGTCATTTGTTTAGAGTTTTCCATTAAGAAATTGTATAAGTCTTGATTTCTATGCATAGCTATTCTCCCCCACTAAAGTACTAGGCTGTTTATCCACCTAGAATTTTACCACATTTAGCTCATCAATTACTTTACTAATGAATGTTTGAATGCGTAGATTACTGCTTGTGTACGATCCTGAACCTCAAGTTTACTTAAGATGTTACTAACATGCGTTTTAGCCGTTTTCAATGCGATAAATAATGCATCAGCAATTTCTTGATTTGATTTTCCTTCTGTCATCAACATAAGGATTTCCATTTCGCGGGTGGTTAGTTGCTCATGAGGATGCACTACATCTTTTTGACGCATTTTCATCATCATTTTGCCCGTCACTTCTGGTTCCAAAATTGATTGACCATGGTAAGTCGAGCGCACCGCATTGGCGATTTCACTTGCCTTGGACGTTTTTAATAGGTAGCTCGTTGCCCCTGCTTCTAATGCTGGATATACCTTTTCATCATCAAGGAAGCTGGTGACAATGATTATTTTTGCTTCTGGCCAGGCATTCATGATTAATTTAGTTGCTTCAATCCCATCCATTTCCTTCATCACTAAGTCCATTAAGATAATATCTGGGCGTAGCTCTAGGCTCAATTCAACACCCTTTTTACCGTCATCCGCTTCTCCGATAACCTCGATATCTGGCTGTGCAGACAAATACGAGGATACCCCGATACGTACCATTTCATGATCATCGACAAATACCACTTTTATCATTCTGATTCACCCTCTACTGCTAGTACTGGAACTTTTACTTCTAATCGCGTTCCTTTATTTTTAAGACTGACAATCTTTAATGTACCACCTATTTCAACTGCTCGTTCGTGCATATTTTGCATGCCATAGGAACCCGATTTTTCTTCACTAATGTCAAATCCAACTCCATCATCAGACACTCGCATAATTACAAAGTCTTCTCGTTTTATTAATAAAACATCAAGCCTGGAAGCTTTAGAATGTCGTAGCGTATTTGAGACCGATTCTTGTAGAATACGAAATAAATGGTCTTCTACCCCTTTATCTAAAGGGATTGGTTCCACTTTCCACTTTATATTCATTGTAACCTTTTGCATTAATTCTACCAATAATTCTTGTACACCTTCTTGGAGTGATTTTCCTTTTAAAGCAACAGGTCGTAAATGCAACAATAACGCTCTCATTTCAAGCTGTGATTGGTGGATTGTTTCCTCTACTAGTCTTAGTTGCTTTGTTTCTCTAGTATCATCTATTGGTTTAGACTCCGTAATGGCCGACATCATCATTGAAGCTGCAAATAGCTGCTGACTTACTGAATCGTGGAGTTCTCTGGCTAATCGATTTCGTTCTTGTGAAACCATCTCCTGGATCCTACGCTCCTGGTCTTCAGCCTTCTCATTAGCAAGCTTTTGCGATAGCTTCGTTTGCTCCATGATATTATTTTGGACCTTTTCAATTCTTAACCAAATATCATGAATTTCAGGCAGTACTTGCTGTTCGATTGGAATCGGTCTTCCCATGCCAAGCTCTTTTACAGCATTTTCAACGGTGTTCAATTGTTTTTTCCAAAAGTATCCTGAGACAATCCCATAGCATACACCAGCCAAAATACTTATACTAGGTACCATATAGATAAACGGTAAATCAAACACCTTTTGGACCCATAATGATCGCCAGCTCTCCAATGGGAAGGCGATAAAGGTCATGGCAGATAATAAGATAAATAAAAGCAGTGAATACAAAGCACTTAGAAGAATTTGCCGCTGAATAATGCTCATATTCGTTTCACCTCAAGCTTGCCTGTTAATCCGGAGGTAATCAACTTAATCTTCTGTTCTGCATGTTCATACTCTTCCGTTTCAAACATGATTGTTTCATTGACAACTCTTTGCTCCCGCTCCTGAAAAATCGTTACAGTACCAGCTATAATTGAATGGTTCAAATGAACCTCAACTTCATATGGAACAAGAACTAACACATTTCCTACTAAGCTTCTAATCGAAATAATTGCTTCTCCTTTGGGTAAAACCGTTTCACTTAGATCAATTGTTGTATTGCCAATACCGACTTGTATATTGACATCGTTCCATTCATAAACCTGTTCGGGTGTTGATTGATTTGAAAAGAACTTATTATCAAATATTTTTTTTCGCGTGATGAATTTTCCAGACCTTATGTTATCCGTTTCTGTTAAGATCATTGGCTTAATTTCATTGGCACTTTTTTGTTTTTGAAAAAATTGCACGGCAATATAAAGAAGAATCACACATAAAAAGTAACGAAATGTGATCATATTTAAAACGGTTAAAATTAACCAAAACCATCCAATCCAGAATAGCGCCTTCCCAATAAAACGAGGTTTCCACTTCTTCCCTAAATAGATACTTCCAATTGATAAGATAAACGTGACAATTAAACCGCCACTAAAGAAGAGGACTTCTAAAAGAAGAAGGAGAATCCCTATTAAAAGAATCCAGTTTAAATAATCCATTTTTATATTCTTTAGCATAGTTATCCCCCCTTCGACATCTTGTGTACCGGCTTTCTAAAGGCCTGACCTTTGATATAAATCACTTCATAATAAAAGGTACATGCCCCGCTATTATGAAGTGATTTATTACCTACTAATCTAAAAATTTTTCTAATTTCAAAATAAGGCGTAGAGTCCCTACGCCTTATAAGAATACCATGATTTGCTTAAGAAATAGTATTTGTTTCTTCTGTTTTTTGTTGTTTTTCTAACTGCGCAATTCGAGAATCAATTGTATTGCGGTGGTAAGCTGTATTGACTTGATGCTCTAATCGATCAAGGTAGCTTTCCATTTCGTCAAACTTAGAGTATGACTTTGTTGAAAAACTGTTGTTTTCAACTACTTTATTCATACGGTGGTGAGCACGAGCGATATTCTCTCTACCCATTAGCTCCATCCGTTTAATTTGCATATCCTTTAGCTTATGTTTCATTTCTTCATATTTTTGCTCAAGTTCTTCAAGCTGGCGATTGGTTTGCTGACGTGACTCTTTTAAGCGCTCAACGCGTTCCTCGTAATGTGTTTGTTCTTTCAAAGCAAATTCATAAAGCTCACTCTCACCAGCGTTTGATGCTACTTCCGCTTGATGCTTACGCTTTTCAGCCATAGCTTGAGCTTCGTTATATTCACGATTAAACTCTTCTTTTAAGATATATTGGCGTTCAACTAGTTTACGAACCTTTTCTGTCTCACCTTCACATTGTCTTAAATAATGATTGAGTACTGAAAGTGGGTTCTTTTGCTCCTTCTGATCGATTACCTCATGTAAATCTGCTGAAACTGATTCCTTAATTCTTGTAAAAATGTTAGCCATTATATTCTCTCCTTTTTCTTAAGTAGGCTGAACCTACTTACTGTTTTTTTAAACTCTTTTCTAAAAGTTCGTTGCTGTTTCACCTAAAAAATCGGTCATTGGATTTTTTTCGTATAATTAGAAGCTATTTCAAAAGAAAATGGCCGAGTAATTTAGCGAAAAGAGCACGAAGATAGGTTACATACGTATAGAAGCTCTTATTACGAAAAACAACAACCTCTGCGAAAACAACCTTTTATAAATACTTTTCTGAATTTGTGACGGTTTTAAACGACCGTCTCCTGCTAAATTACTAATTAATAGTTACCTTTTAATTCATTCCATTCTTTTTCAAAGTTTGTGAATGGGTCATTATCTTCAGTGTTTTTTGTTGCTGTTGGTTTGTTCCATTTTTTATAGATAACAAATAAGAAGTAGATAGCAACAAATCCTAAGATCGCTGGTAAATTTGAAACTGAAGCGAATAATGCAATGACACCAATTATCGCAAGGATTACTTTATTAAATGTTGAGTCTGTTTTGAGAAATCCTTTGTATGAGTAATACATAATCAATAAGCTTATTCCTAACGCAATCATTGGTGCAAGGTTTGATAGTAGGACAATTACAGCCACCCCGCCTAAAAGTAAGTAACCAAGTTTTTTCATTATTATTTCCTCCTTTCAAATTTTATGGTGTGTGTTGTGTTCACCATGTTGGCTTCTCTCTATGTACTTATCTTACCTACATTTAAGCTTTCCAATAACGTGCCTTAGCTTTATTTTGAACTAAGACTTAAGACGTAGTGAGTCTCAGTCCCCTAAGAAAATCCCTTATTCATACATATTTTTAGCTAATTTGGGTAAAAGTTATCTAGTATGAGCTGTTATAAAAAGGAGGGCTTTTAATTGACTGAAGAATTCCCAACGGGTAAAATGCCATTCGATCCAGCGCCGTATTGGCAAGAGTCAACGCAATTACCTACTTTTTCTCCACTTTCAAATGATACAAAAGTTGATGTTGCGATTGTTGGGGGTGGAATAACCGGAATTACTACCGCCTACTTGCTTTCTAAAAATGGATTGAAGGTTGCTGTTGTTGAAGCAAATCGAGTTCTTAATGGTACGACTGGACATACAACAGCAAAGGTAACAGCCCAGCATGGATTGATCTATGATGAGTTTATTCAACATATGGGGGTAGAAAAAGCAAAGCTATATTATGAGGCAAATAATGATGCACTACGTTTCGTCAGACAAACGGTTAAGGATCTACAAATCGACTGTGATTTAACAGATGAAGATGCTTCCATGTATGCAGTGAGTGATACATATGCCCGAAAAATCGCAAAGGAATATGAGGCCTATCAAAAGCTTGGCATACCTAGTGAGTTTGCTGAAACGATTCCTTTACCTATTGATATAAAGGGCACTCTGATTATGAAGAACCAGGGACAATTCCACCCCTTACTTTATTTGAAAACACTTATTGATGAAATAGTAAAAGCCGGTGGAGAAATTTATGAAAAATCAACTGCTGTTAAAATCGATCAAGAATCTGCTAATCCTACAGTAACAACTCAAGAAGGACATAAGGTTGATTGTAAATATGCGATATCCTGTTCACACTTCCCTTTCATTGATGGGAAGGGGTATTACTTTACAAGGTTGGCAGCGGATCGTTCCTACGTTCTTGGTGTTACGACAAAACAGGAATTCCCAGGCGGTATGTATTACAGTGCCGATACTCCATCCCGGTCCTTACGCTATACACCTATGAACGGTGAAAAGTTAGTACTAATTAGTGGCGATGGTCATAAAACTGGACAAGGCAGTTCAACGTATAAACATTACAGGGCATTAGAGGAATTCGGAGAAGATGTATTAGGTATAAAGGAAATTAAGTATCGGTGGTCAGCACAGGATCTTTATACTTTGGATAAACTCCCATATGTAGGTCCGATTACGGCAAAGAAACCAAACATTCTCGTGGCCACAGGTTATCGCAAATGGGGAATGTCAAACAGTCATGCAGCAGCAAAAATCCTTACTGATCTCGTATTAGAAAAAGAAAATCCTTATGCAGAGTTATATAGTCCTTCCAGATTTTATACAGATCCTAGTATCAAGAAATTCCTCTCACAGAACTTAGATGTGGCAGGGCATTTAATAGAGGGAAAATTTGATATCGCTGACAAACGGATTGAAGATGTTAGTAATGACGAAGGTGCTATTGTGGTTGTTAAGGGGCAGCGGGCTGGTTGTTATCGTGATGTTGAGGGACACATTAACCTTGTTGACACGACCTGTACTCATATGGGCTGTGAGGTTGAATGGAATAGTGGTGATCGCTCTTGGGATTGCCCATGCCATGGATCGCGATTCTCTGTCGAGGGAGAAGTTATTGAAGGTCCAGCAAAGAAGCCTTTAAAACAAGTAGATCTAGACTAAACGTTAGAACAAAAGCGCACGGCGGCCAGCTACCGTCGAAAAGCATAAGACGAGGCTGCTTTAAAGGCTTCTCTTTAACCTTCCGGATAGATTGGCTTATGCCTTAGGAAAATAGATTTTAGTTTTTCGAGCCGATGGTAATTGGAGCAAGACACCAAACCAAGTACAAAACTTATGCTTTCTTATTTTTTAAACATAATCATGATTTCTTATTTTTAAAATTATCGATAACCTCTCTAAGGATCAGACCAATATCTGATCCTTTTTCCTGTGTTCTTTGTCTATTTTTAACAAGTCAATTAACGCTGTATTTCTTCATGTTAATGGTTAGACTAAAAGTAAGATACGCAAAGGAGATGCTGTTATGAACAAAATAGACTATGAACAACCTCGAACAAACTACAAGCATAAAGGTAAAATATACAAAAGAAGATCTGAAGCTTTATCAGAATACAACTTGTCACTATTGGAACAACCAACTCACCAACCAAAGGACTACGAAGAAATTGAATATTGATTTCCGCAATACGAATTTGGAATGCACAAGATAAAAATTGTAGGAATACTTGATTTAGCTACCAAGCCCCATATCAAATTAATACCGAATCCAATAAACGGCACAAAAATAGCCTAATTTTTGGTCTCCCTCCTGATTTTAAAGGACCCCTAAATTAGGCTATTCTTAAACAGTTGTTTCTTTAAGTGGCACGTTAGCATTTTTATTCAATACTAATTTGTTAATTAACCCCTTGTACTTATAAAGCAGATGTGGTTGTTTAAAACCATTGTTTTTAGCTACCTGCCATGCTTCTTTATTCAAGCAAATGATGTGAGCGGATTGTTCTAATGAGTCGATTGCGTCACAATATTGTTTTACACTCTTCCTATATGTGAGAACTGATTCACATGTTGGAAAAATTATTGACGTAATCGCAGCATCTTCAATTGATCGTTTAATCGAAGATGTAAATCTATCATCGATTACCGTTTGATACACATCTGCATAATCATGAACACCGTATTTGTAATCATGCATCCACACTGGTTCCTGTCTTTCTTTAGCACCAATTATTAATAAGCTTCCTTCATTCCCCATCTCTTCAGCTGGGAAAGCTAGTAGGCCTTTGTTTTCAATCGCTACTATTGCGTTAGACTCCTTACAATAAAGCTTAGCCTGTAGTTGTCGTAAATCCACTTTATGCTTTTTTAAAAGGTTGAAAAAAGACGTGACGCTTTCGGTAGTTGTAAACAACATTCGATGATAGGTTGCGACCTTTTTTCTGATTGTTTCTTCTAAATAACGTTCAGTTACTTTCCATTTAGGGAATTCAATAACGTCAGCTCCCTGGCTGATTAATTCATTTGCGATGCTTTCTTCTTCAGCACGTCCACGAACAACAACAATTTGTTGGCCAAATAACGGTTTTTCTTCAAACCATTTTATTTTATCTCTTGTTGCTACAATATCGCCCACTAAAGTAATCGCAGGATTTTCAATCTTTTCATCGCGGACCAATTTACCTATTGAGGATAAAGTGCCAACAACACTTTTTTGCCGACTCCACGTTCCCCAACGAATGACAATAACCGGAGTCTCAGGGGATTTTCCGTGAATAATCAGATTTTCACAAATATGCTCTAAATTTGAAACACCCATATAAAAGGCGATCGTTTGGACGCCTCTTACTAGCCCTTCCCAATCAATATCAGGTTTACCATTCTTAGACTTATCATGTGCAGTGACCATCGCAAATGAACCAGCGTAATCGCGATGAGTAACAGGAATCCCTGCGTAAAGTGGGGCTGCAATGCCAGAAGTAATACCAGGAATCATTTCGTAAGCAACCTGATGATCGGCTAGTACCTCCGCCTCCTCACCTACTCTACCGAAAACACTAGGGTCACCACCCTTTAGTCTAACGACCGTATAACCTGCCAATGCCTTTTCCAATAATGTTTGGTTAATCTCTTCTTGTCTCATAAAATGACGAGTCGGAAGTTTGCCACAATAGATTAGTTCACAGTTTGCTTTAGCATTCTCAAGTAGTCTAGGGTTAACTAATCGATCATATAAAATAACATCAGCTTTCTTAATTGCTTCTAGCCCCTTAACTGTAATTAATTCACTATCCCCAGGACCTGCTCCAACTAAATAAACCTTACCTTTTTCCATTGTTGTATCCTCCCTAACTTACTCTCATCTATCTAGCTGTCATTTACTACCTTTAAAACGTTTTATAAAACTACAACAATCATTACCTAAACTTTTTGCAATGATTGTTGTAGATATTTAGGCTCTATTAGCGTATTACTTGAGTCTGCTTAACTAGTCATGTAGCTCTTTTATAGTAGGCTGTTCGCAAAGATTGTTGGTTTCCGTACAAAGTACTATTGTACACGTTTCAAGTCAAACTTTTAGAAAAGAACCTTATAATAGAAGATAAACTTCTCCATCTTCAACCTGCGTCTCATAGGTTTTTACACAACCAAAGTCAGGTTCCTGTACAACCCCATCCTCAAGACAAATTTTCCAGTCATGCATCGGGCAAAATACAGAATCGCCACTAACAATTCCTTCACTTAACACTCCACCCTTATGTGGGCATTTATTTTCTACTGCTTTTATTTTACCATCAGAAAGTTTAAAAACGGCAACTTCCGTATCTTTTTCAATTTGAACTGTTTTCCCCACACGTTCAGGTAGCTCTAAAAACGAGCCAACATACACCTTTACCCTTGTGATTTCCTTCATGTCCATCTTCCTCCCTAATGAAATATTCTGTTCGTTCCGTCTATACCTAGTTAAAAGTAGCTACTTACGAAAGGTTTACTGTTTCAAATAGTTCTTTCGTTGTTTTTCTACTTTCAATAATTTCTTTCCAAGGGTCTCTATAGACTGATAACGTCTCATCCATTCGAGCGTTTAATTCAGTACGCTTATTTTTATCATCTAAGACAGATAGGACATGAGGTAAGCCAACACGATCGATCCAAGCAGATGTACGTTCTAGATAATTTGCTGTTTCTCTGTAATATTGTAAATACGCGCCTGTAATTTCCATCGCCTCTTGATCTGTTTTCACTTTGTATAACAGATCCCCACCACGTACGTGAGTTCCGCCATTTCCACCAACGTAAATTTCCCACCCACCATCAATACCAATAAAACCAATATCTTTGAAGCCAGATTCAGCACAACTTCTAGGACAAGCTGAGACAGCCATCTTCACTTTGTGAGGAGTTTGTAATCCTTCAAATTTCTTTTCTAGGTCGATACCAAGACCCATTGAATCCTGTGTTCCGAAGCGACAGAATTGTTCTCCAACACATGTCTTTACTGTTCGAAGTGATTTTCCATACGCATAACCTGATGGCATATCAAGTTCCTGCCATACTTTTGGCAAATCATCCTTTTTCACTCCAAACAAGTCAATACGTTGTCCCCCAGTTACCTTAACTAGTGGAATCTCAAATTTATCAACAACATCAGCAATTCGTCGTAAATCCTTCGCATTTGTTACACCACCGTACATTCTTGGTACGACTGAATACGTGCCATCCTTTTGGATATTTGCATGCATCCGTTCATTGACGAAACGAGATTCTCTTTCATCGACGTACTCAGTTGGTTTGACCATTCCTAAATAATAGTTAAGAGCGGGACGACATTTTGAGCAACCTTCCTCAGATTCCCAGCCAAGAACGTTCATGACTTCTTTTACATGTGTTAGCCCTTTTTCTTTAATGCCATCAACGATTTCATCTCTTGATAAAGTCGTACATCCACAAATCGCTTCCTTTTGTGCTGAAGCATCAAATTCAGAGCCAAGTGTAAGTTGAAGGACATCTGCAACTAATGGTTTACAGCCTCCACATGAACGCGAAGCACTTGTACAAGCTTTGATTGCATCAACAGAGGTACAACCTTTTTCTTGAATAGCCTGAACAATATCTCCTTTAGATACACCATTACAACCACAGATTATTTCATCAGCACTCATTGAAGCAACTAAGCTCTCGCCAGCTTCTTCCCCAATAGGTTGTAGGATACTGATTTTTTCTGTGTCTGAAATATCGGCACCTTTTTTAATCATTGAAAATAGTCGATTTCCTTCTCGACTGTCTCCAAATAATACAGCTCCGACAATCTTATTACCCTGTAGGACGATTTTTTTATAGATACCATCCTGTTCATCAAAAATCTTTAATGACTTTTTGTCTTCTCCTTCAGTAAAATCACCTGCTGAAAATACTTCAACACCAGAAACCTTTAATTGTGTGGATAAGACAGATCCTTTATATGGCGCTCCCTCTTTCCCACAAATACGATTTGCTAATACCTTTGCCTGTTCATATAGTGGTGCTACAAGCCCATATGGAATTCCATTATGTTCTGCACACTCTCCAACAGAATAAACATGTGGGATATCCGTTTGCATAAAGTCATTTACGACGATCCCTCTGTTAACAGCTATTCCGCTATCCTTTGCTAATCCTATGTTCGGCTTAATTCCAACAGCCATGACAACTAAATCCGCTTCAAGTGTTGTCCCGTCTTTGAAGTTTAGTCCCTCAACACGATCGGTTCCAAAAATTTCAGCTGTTTGTGCTTCTAATAAGAACTTCATTCCTTGATTTTCAAGTTCCTTTTGTAATAGGCGACCTGCTGTTTCGTCTAGTTGACGTTCCATTAATGTTGGAGCGATATGGATAACAGAAACATCCATCCCTAAATTTAATAAGCCACGTGCTGCTTCTAAACCTAGTAATCCCCCACCAATAACTGCTGCTTTTTTATACTTCTTAGAAGCCTCAAGCATAATATCCGTATCTTTAATATCACGGAAAGCAGTAACTCCCTGCTTATCAGCACCTGGAAGCGGAAGAATAAATGGAACTGATCCAGTCGCGATAATCACATCGTCGTAAGGGACGATTCTCCCTTTATCTGATACAACAACCTTCTTATCAGCATTAATTTCGGTTACTGTTTCACCTGTAAAAAGCGTGATATTATTTTGCTCATACCATTCCCAGTCGTTTAATGTAATATCTTTTACGTTTGTATCTCCCTGTAGTACCTTTGATAATAGGATTCTATTGTAGTTTGGATGTGGTTCACTTCCAAAGATAGTGATTTCGAATAAGTCAGTTGATACTTTTAAAATTTCTTCGATTGCTCTTACACCGGCCATACCGTTTCCTATTAGAACAAGTTGCTTTTTTTCCACTTGAGTTTCCTCCCCCAGAAAGTTTCTTTTACTATATCACGTGAATTTTCAAAATTTTACATTCATGTTAGGTTTTCTGACATGGTTTTATTTCACAACTACAAAGCAGGAGTAGTTGCTGGATATTTTATATTTTGTTCCTGCGGGAGAAGTATGTTTGTGATTAGCAACTTTTGTCTATTTTTGTTAAATGATAGATTTTTTGTGAAAGTTGATAGATTTCCTTGCAAAGTTGATAGATGTTAAAGCAAACTTGATAGATTTCTTTTTAATTACGCTTCACTCCAGGTGTAAGCTAGCGGTTTAACAGAAAATTCGTGGGAATTATCAACCAAAATAGCCATAATTAAAGGCTCTTACGGCCCATTCACCTCGGGATAACACAAAGCTGAACACACAAAAAAGAAGGTGCATGTTTGCACCCCAAAGCGTTTATATTGCCGTGACCTTTACAGCACTTACCTTAAATCCTGGCATTTTACAAAATGGATCTAATTCTTCACCTACTAACAAATTCACATTTTGACCTTCTGCCCAGTGAAAGGGGACAAATACAGTATCTTCTCTTATTTTTTCTGACCATTTACTTCTTACAACAATCGTTCCTCTTCTTGAGGTGACTGATACTAAGCGGTTATTTTCGATATCGTATTTTTTAGCTGTTTCTGGATGAATTTCTAGGTAGGATTCAAAATTTCTCGCTGATAGTGCTGCACTCTTTCTCGTTTGAACACCTGTCAGGTAATGAGACATAACTCTACCTGTTGTTAAATATAACGGGAATTCACTATTAGGTTTTTCCTTTGGTATCAAAGGTATATTCTTTACAGCGATCATTTTTGCTTTCCCATCAGGATGTGCGAAGGTATGTTCAAATAAGCGTGTTGTTCCCCCGTGATCCTCTTCTGGGCACGGCCAAAGAATTCCCTCTTCTTTTCGTATTCGTTCATAGGTTATCCCATTATAGTCAGCAATACCTCCACGACTAGCGACTCTTAACTCGTTAAAAATCTCTTCTGCATTTTGGTATGGGAAAAACGCCTCTTTACCTAGCACTTTAGCAATCTCACAAATAATTTGCCAATCATGCTTCACTTCTCCAGGACAAGGTCGACTCGCTTCTCTTAGGATGACTCTGCCTTCTAGGTTCGTCATTGTTCCTTCATCTTCTAAATAGGAGGAAGCAGGTAAAATAAGATCAGCTAATTCAGCTGTTTCAGAAACAAACAAATCAACTGCCACTAAAAATTTCAACTTTTTCAAGGCTGATTTTACAAAATGTGCATTGGGATTTGAAACGACTGGATTGGAACACATAAGGAACATCCCTGTAATTTCACCTTCATCGATTTTATGAAACATTTCGAAGGCAGATACTCCTTTTCCCGGTAGCTCTTCCTCCTTTACTCCCCAAACTTTGGAGATATATTGACGATGTTCTATGTTTTCAATGAGGCGATAACCTGGCAGCTGATCTGCCTTTTGTCCATGTTCCCGCGCTCCTTGTCCATTGCCTTGACCTGTTATTGCTCCATACCCAGAATACGGCTTACCTATTTTGCCTGTTGCAATCAGGATATTCAGCAAGTTCCTAACAGCAACAGTTCCGTCTGTCTGTTGTTCAACACCTCTTGCTGTGAAAAGCATTCCAGAATCCTCACTTGCAAATTTAATTGCAGCTGTTCGAATCTGTTCCATTGGAACCCCAGTCAGCTCTGAAAGTTCATCTAGATTTAATGTGGATACATATTCCTTTACTTCCTCAAATCCTGTTGCTCGCTCTTGAACAAATGTTTCATCGACTAAGTTTTCTTCGATAATTACCTTTAGAAGTCCATTTGCTAATGCAGCATCCATACCAGGCTTTACCTTTAGATGTAAATCAGCTATCTGTGTGGTTGCTGTTTCCCGGGGATCAATTGCGATGATATATGCTCCGTTTTCCTTCGCCTTTTCAAAATAAGGCATAATCGTCGGTTGGCACTCTGCAATATTCGTCCCAGCCAATATGATCACTCGTGTAAATGGTACTTCTGTTAATGCATTTGTTAAACCTCGATCCATTCCAAATGTCTGATTAGCGGCTGTTGCTGCAGCTGACATACATAGGCGACCATTATAATCTATATAGCGTGTCTTTAAGGCAACACGAGCAAACTTTCCTAGTAGGTAAGCCTCTTCATTCGTGATCGATGCACTACCATATACAGATAATGCATTTTGCCCATCTTCTCCTTGTATTCTAGTGAACTTTTCTTTAATATGCTCCAAAGCCTCTTGCCAGGAGATTCTCACAAATTCTCCATTCACTTTTAGTAAAGGGAATTTAATCCGATCTTGATGGAAGGCATGCTGGTGAGCATTCATTCCTTTAATACATAATCTACCTTCTGATGTCGGATTATCCTTCCCTACAGTTGTATACTTTTTTCTTGATACGATTGATTGTTCAATTAATTGCATTTTACATTGCATACTACAAAATGGACATTGCGTATCATAAACCTTTTCTGTTTGAACCTCTTGTTGCTTTGTCCGGAAATATTTCAATAGTAGATCAGTCAAGGCACATCATCCTTTATTCTAGTAATCTGACAATAAGAAAAGCGCTAGGCAACCACCTATCGACGACAAGCATAAGACAAGACCGCTGTTGGTTGCTCTTTAACCTTCTAGACGAATTGGTTTATGACCTAAGAAAAGGGTGTTTCGTTTTTCCCCTCGAGCCGATGGCGTCTAATGCTAGACACTAAGTTCAAAATTTTATACTAGTTTACGTTCTATAAAGATTTCTCTGTATTAGGAAGCAACTCTATCTCTAGTCGTTCTAACAACTGTTCACGTAATGAATCTTCAAATAAAACTTCTCTAATATGAATAATCCCGACTCTCCTCGTCCAATCACAAACTTGTTCTAGAAAATTGGCTGTTTCTCTGTAATATTGAATGAACCCACAGATAAGTTGTTTCACTTCATCGCTTGTATTTGTCACAGTTAACAACTCCCCTTCTTGGAAAATCGGGTTAACACTTCCTCCAACATACACTTCCCAACCTCTGTTTGTTCCGATAACACCAATATCCATCGTCAGCATATTTACTTCCCCATGCTTACAGGCAGCTACACCCAAAACAACTTTATGTGGTGTAAGGACTTGGTCCAACTCCTTTTCTAATTCAATCGCTAATTGCAAAGAAAACTCCTGATTACACCGACAATGTTGATGTCCAAAATAGGTATTGAGATGGCGAACAGTATTCTGCTTAACTGGAATTAAGCGCAATTTCAACTCTGAGCAAACAGCATGAAGATAATCCTTTTTGATCCCTTTTAACTGAATTCTCTGTTCAGAAGTGATCCCAACATCTCTTATTTGATATTTTTCAACAACACTTGCAATCCTTTGTAAGTCTGATGCGCTCGTCTTGCCTCCATACATTTGTGGAATGACAGAATAGGTTCCATCATTTTCAAGCAATGTTTCCTCAGTTTTAAGTTGATCATATATTTCATAAGCTCCTTCATTCTCTGGATAAATCATTGCCAAGTAATAAGTAATAGCTGGGACACAACTGGCACAACCACTTTTCGTTTTCCAATTTAGTGAACGAAAAACGCCCTGCAATGAAGATGCATTATTTTGTTGAATCTGCAATACAACCTCGTCCTCTGTTAACGTCGTACAAGTACAAAAGGACTTATTCTGGATAAATTCATCACACTCATCACTATGAATATACTTTAGTAAATCTGAAACCAATGATTTACACCCACCACAAGAACCAGTTGCCTTCGTGCATCTCTTCACTTGATCAACCGTTGTTAAGCTCTCCCGCTGAACAGCCTCAACAATAGTTCCCTTCGATACACCATTACAATTACAAATGATCTCACTTTGCTTCATCCCTTTAAAAAGTGTGGCTTCCTTATTGGATGATTCCAGTAACCTACGCTTTTCGTCATCACTAATATGCTTCCTTTTGCTGATCATATCGATTAGTTTTGCCTGGTCCTTTGTATCCCCATATAGAACGGCCCCAACGATGATATCTCCGCGAAAAATCATTTTTTTATAAATCGTATCTAGTTCATTAAACATCGTTAACGTTTTAGTCGAATTGTCCTCTGTAAAATCTCCAATTGAAAAGAGATCGACGCCCGGAACTTTCAAACTGGTTGATAACACAGATCCTTTATATCCCTCACCAGTCAACCCACATATATGTTTAGCTAAAATTTGCCCTTGTTCATATAAAGGTTTGACTAGTCCATAAACAATCTCATTATGTTCAACACATTCACCAACAGCATAAACATCCTCAATATTCGTTTGTAAAAAGTCATTAACGACGATTCCACGATTGATCTGAATGCCACTTTCCTTTGCAAGCTTACTATTAGGGATGACACCTACTGCCATCACAACTAAATCCGCCTCTATTGATGTATCATCCGTGAAATGCAGTTTTTCCACTCTGTTATCTCCAGCAATTTCCTTGGTCACTTTACCTAAATGGAACTCAAGCCCTTGTTGTTCCAGCTCCTTTTGAAGCAAGCTTGATGCAATAGAATCAAGCTGCCGTTGCATCAAATAATCTGTATTGTGGACAACACTAACTTCTAAACCTAAATTTAGTAAACCTCTTGCTGCCTCTAACCCTAGTACACCTCCACCAATTACAACTGCCTTTTTGTACTGTAATGAAGCTTCCATGATGTTCTGACAATCTTCAATCGTTCGGAATGTGACAACTCCATGCTTATCAATTCCTGGAATAGGCAAGACAAACGGAGTTGAACCTGTTGCTATAATCAATTTGTCATAGGAGATCGAACGACCTTTATCTGTTAAAACCTCTCGCTTAGCTGTATCAATCTTACTAGCAGTCTCACCAGATAAGAGCTTTACCTCATTTTCTTGATACCATTCTTGCGAATTAATTGTGATGTCTTGAAGGGATGCCTCACCTTGTAATATAGAAGATAATAAAATTCGATTATAATTTAGGTGCGATTCACTCCCAATTATTGTAATCTTAAAAACTTGAGAATTTTGTTTTAAAATTTCCTCAACACAGCGGACACCCGCCATTCCGTTACCGATTACCACCAATTTTCGCTTCACATTAAACCCTCCAGCATTAATGGTCTTGTATTTCTCCAAATTATTTTCTACATTCATTATCGTTTTCGTATATAGTTCTAGCACTTTTTTAACTGATCAACGTTCAACTATTCCTATAAAAAATTTTACTTTCCATAAAAAAGAGATAAATCGTTATAGAGTTAACAACAATCCTTTATAAGTGCGTGTTTTCAATAGTTGTATTATTTCATATATTCTCTTTTAAAAGGTAATTGATGTTATATTTTCTAACATGAAATTTCAGTTTAAATCAGAATTCCACTGGTTTAAGTCATGTTATTCTTTGTGAAACTGATTTCACTTTAATCATTGTCCTTCAGTTGTTTTTTTCATTGATGAAGATATTTCCACGTTATATTTCCTAACAAGTGACTTTTCTTGTTAAGAATAATCCGCTTATAATGACGACATGATAAAAATTCGAAAATTTAATCAATTTACTTTTGGAAGGAGTTATTAACATGAAATTATCAGAACTAAAAACCTCGGGTCATCCTAAAACCCTCTTTTCGTCTTTCTTATATTTTGATGTAAGCTTTATGATTTGGGTTATACTTGGAGCACTTGGCGTTTTCATTACGCAGGAGTTTGGTTTGTCTCCCTCTCAAAAGGGAATGATTGTCGCTGTGCCAATACTAGCGGGGTCTGTTTTCCGAATTATCTTAGGGGTACTAACCGATCGAATGGGTCCTAAGAAAACGGCTATATTAGGAATGAGTATTACAACTATTCCCTTACTTTGGGGATTATTAGCAGGAAACACATTACCTGAAATTTATATGATCGGTATCCTATTAGGAGTTGCCGGAGCAAGCTTTGCGGTATCCTTACCGATGGCTAGTAGATGGTATCCTCCACACCTGCAAGGATTAGCAATGGGAATTGCTGGTGCAGGAAACAGCGGTACGTTATTTGCCACATTATTCGGGCCGCGTTTAGCAGAAAACTTCGGATGGCATGTAACAATGGGTATCGCACTTATCCCCTTGTTCATTACTTTCATCATATTTATTGTTTTAGCGAAAGATGCACCATCCCAACCAGCACCACAACCATTAGCTAATTACTTCAAGGTATTTGCATTTAAGGATACGTGGTTTTTCTGTTTACTTTACGGGGTAACATTTGGAGGCTTTGTCGGGTTATCAAGCTTTCTCAGCATGTTCTTCGTTGATGAATACAGTTTAACAAATGTCCAAGCAGGAGACTTCGTAACAATATGTGTTGCTGCTGGAAGCTTTTTCCGACCTGTTGGTGGCTATATATCCGATCGAGTCGGCGGCGTTAAGGTTTTGTCATTTTTATTTATTGGAGTAGCCGTTTGTATGCTTGGCGTCAGTCAACTTCCTCCTTTATTTGCGATAACTGCTTTACTTTTTGTAGGCATGATGTGCTTAGGGATGGGTAATGGCGCCGTATTCCAATTAGTACCACAACGTTTTCAAAAGGAAATTGGGATGATTACAGGAATAGTTGGTGCTGCAGGTGGAATAGGTGGCTTCTTTTTACCTAATATCCTAGGGACTATGAAAGAGGTAACTGGATCATACGCGTCAGGCTTTATCACCTTTTCTGTCATTGCATTAATGGCATTTGTTCTTTTATTAGTCGCAAGCTTCTCTTGGAAAAAATCGTGGGAAGTAAAGGGCGATGCTGTGAAAATCTAGTAAATTGCTCTTGTTTTGGTTAGAGGTTGACTCTTTTGGGTCAACCTCTTTTTAACTAAGGCTGTACTCACAAAGGTTGTTGTTTTTTCTGTACACAGTACTAACTTTCTAAATAAACAGTAGATACATCCTTATGGTTTACAAAGAACGGATTATCATTTATAATCTAAATGATAATGATTATCATTTTCTGTTAGGAGTGATTTAGTTTTGTCTACTCACCTACGTAAACTTATCGAAACGAAGAAAAACATACTTATAAACGAATTATTGCAACATGGCATCTTTAAATCATCTGAGAAGCAACTGTATGAATTGTCATTAAGTGAACTAGAGAAGGAACATAAAGACAGACTAATGGCTGTTAAAAATCTATATTCTTAAGCAAGGGTAGACTGACATGTCATTTTGTTGTCAGTCTATTTTACTTTTACTCCCTCTGTCCTTTTCGAATGTCATCTCTCATAAAGATCATCCACTCATATCCAACCGTGTTTAATCCAATCCACAATGGAAACAATAACAATAACGTTTTATGTAACTAACTTTAAGGAGACAAAAATGAATTCTTCCAAACACTATCGAATGGAAAATGATCCCTTAGGTAATATCATGGTCCCAACATCCGCCTATTATGGTTCTCAAACACAACGGGCCATTGAAAACTTCAAAATAAGTGGAATACGATTGCCAAGATCATTTATTAAAGCACAAGGGGTCATTAAAGCCTCAGCCGCAACTGTAAATGTAGAGTTAGGTAACCTTCCCCCTGAAATTGGACATGCAATCATCACCGCATCCGAAGAGGTCATTGAAGGAAAATGGGATGAGCATTTTGTAGTTGATGTGTACCAAGCAGGTGCAGGTACTTCACAGAATATGAATGCCAATGAGGTAATTGCCAATCGTGCTTCAGAACTATTGGCTGGTTCTCAGCGAGTCCATCCAAATGATCATGTAAACATGTCACAATCTACAAATGACACATTCCCTTCAGCATTAAATATTGCAGCTGCTGAAACGATAATTGAGGGGCTTCTCCCTGCTCTATCACAATTGCAACAGGAACTTCATAAAAAGGCTGATCAATTTATGCCGATTTTAAAGTCTGGACGAACTCATTTGCATGATGCCATACCAATTCGTTTAGGGCAGGAATTCTCAGGTTTTGCTGAAACGATCCATGCTGTTTATCGGCAACTTGAGGACAAATTAGATTCCTTATATAAAATCGGACTAGGGGGAAATGCGATTGGGACAAAAATGAATTTGCAAGCTAGCTATATACCAAAGATTATTCAAGAGGTGTGTAACCGAACCAACTTACCCTTCCGTGAGCCTACAAACATCTTTACATTTATGCAGAATACGCATGAGCCAATCCGTTGTATGCTCACACTAAAGGAGCTTGCGATTCACCTAATTAAAATCACTAGCGATTTGCGTTTACTTAGTTCTGGCCCCAGAACAGGATTAGCTGAAATCACGCTTCCCTCGGTTCAGCCTGGATCAACGATTATGCCTGGGAAAGTGAATCCAGCTATTTTAGAAATGACACATATGGTTTGCTGCCAAGTGATCGGTTACGAAACAGCCGTTGCAACAGCAGGAATGGCAGGTCAATTAGAAATCAATGTGATGATGCCCGTCATTGCTCATACCTTACTTCACGCAATTGACTTGCTGACTAACGCAATTCAAACCCTTGTAACAAAGTGTATTACTGGTATTCAAGCAAACGAGGATACATGCAAAAAACTGATGGAAGAAAGCCTAGCTTTGGTTACCGGTTTAAGCTCAAAAATGGGTTATGATATCGCTTCACAGATCGGATTGAAAGCAGATGAAGAGAATAAAACCTTAAAGGAAGTACTCCAAGAAAAAGGATTACTGACAGAAGAAGTAATTAAGGCCATTGACCCGAGAGGAATGGTGTAAGTAGACATAGAAATATGGTGTTAACTCACAATGAAAATACTACGACTAAATCCAAATGTGAAAACAATTGCATCTTAAAAAGGCGCTAATTCCTTAAAGGATAGCGCCTTTTAGTGCTTTCTATCAAAGAAATACAATAGATGATCTCACTTATTTCCAGACGGACATATACTTTTTTCGATAGTTACTATCTTCCTCAGAGTCAATTAATTCAATCGCAATATTCCTAATTTGTTCATCCTTAACTTCGTCATATAAATTTTTTAAACCTTGAATCATATCATAACGAATCAACGTATAATGTTTCTCATTTTCTCCGTTTCGAAAGCGGTCAACAATATGATTAATTACCATCTCCTTTTGTTCCGGTCCAGCTAAACCCACTTTCCAAATAGACTGTAAACTGTGTCGTGCGGTAACAAATTTAGCATCCTTTGTTACTTCCCAAAGCGCTGAAAAATCATGTACCATCCGCTTTTCAGGATCACTGATTGCTAAGCTTGCGAGAAACTGAGCGGCTCTAGCTCTTCGGTGGTTATCTGGATCTGTTAGCCATGCTTTTAATTGATCCCACACTTCATAAGACCAATCTACTTCTTCCTTTGTAGCAGTAATTATGTTGTGAAATGCTTCTAATTGAAGAGTTTTGTCTTTTGCTTCCAGGTTTTCAAAGTAAGATCTCGTTATGCTGTTCATCTTGTCTCCTTTTTCTTGTTTACTTTCCCCAATCCTATCTAGCTAATTTTAGCAGTTTCTGGTGGGAATTAATTATTTTTTATTATCATAATAAGCTTAGTGTAATCGCACATTCTTTACAAATACTTCATTTCTGTTATCATTAGAAAGGTACTTATTTACCTAGGTAAGTAATTATCTAACTGTTTATTCCTAATTTGAGGTGAATGCTATGAAGAATACAAACAAAATATTCCATTTACTCTACCAAAAAACACGCTTGATGACCAAGGAACTCAATGAGCAATTACAAAAACATGAATTATATAGCTCACAATTTGCGATTCTTTATTGTCTTAAGATTCATGGACCAATGATCCAAAGTGATATTTGGCGCTATTTAGTCGTTGAGGCACCAACTGTTACAAGAACACTCGTCAAGCTTGAGGAAAGCGGTTGGGTAATAAGGACACAAGGGAATGACCGTCGCGAACGGGTTGTTTCACTGACAGAAAAAGCAATAGAGAACCTACCAATGGTTGAAAAAGAGGTCAAAGGCTTCGAAGATACTATGGTTAATGGTTTATCTGATGAAGAACTTGATTTCTTTTTTAATATACTAAACAAACTTGGTACGTCTACTACAAAGGGGGAATAAACTTAATGATTGAAGACAAACAACCGATTTGGAGTAAAAACTTTATTAGTATTTCATTAAGCAACTTTTTTATTTTTGTTGCCTTTTATGGCCTACTTACATCTTTACCAATTTATGTAATAGATGAACTTAATCGTTCAGAGGTTGATGCAGGGTTAATCGTTACAATCTTCTTACTATCTGCGATTGTTGTACGCCCCTTTTCAGGAAAACTCTTAGAAGACTTCGGTAAAAAAAGAATGCTGATGATTAGTCTCATTCTTTTTACGATATGCTCATTTTTGTATCTATGGATTGATCAATACGCTCTCCTATTGGCGTTACGATTCTTTCAAGGCATTTGGTTCAGTATTGCGACAACTGCTACTGGCTCAATTGCTGCAGACCTTGTTCCAATCAAAAGGCGTGGTGAAGGCCTTGGCTATTTTGTGATGTCCACAAACCTTGCCGTTGTCTTTGGACCATTAGTCGCACTTACACTTATCCAAGTAGCATCATTTTCAATCCTCTTTCTTGTATTAGCTTTGTTAATTACAGCTGGAGTCATTTTTACAGCTACAAGTCAAATTGATGAGGTACATTCTTCGGCTTCCCAGGAGAAAAAACGAATACAGTTCTCTGATTTAATTGATAAAAAGGCGCTACCAATTGCCTTTATCGGTAGCCTAGTTGCTTTTGCTTATTCAAGTGTTCTTTCCTTTCTATCCATTTATGCAAAAGAACTAAATTTATTAGATGCAGCAAGCTTTTTCTTCGTCGTCTTTGCTGTTGTGATGTTGGTAGCTCGTCCTTTCAGTGGTCGGTTATTTGATACAAAGGGTCCACATATCGTGATTTATCCAGCCCTTGTGTTATTTTTTATCGGATTGCTGTTATTAAGTGTTACTCATTCAACCTTCATGCTTCTATTGTCAGGAGCATTCATTGGGCTTGGTTACGGAACAATCGTCCCATCTCTACAAACTCTAGCTATCCAAGCAACAGATCGCCATCGAAGCGGGCATGCAACAGCAACATTTTTCACCCTATTCGACACAGGTATAGCTGCTGGCTCATACGCCTTAGGGATCGTCGCAACACAGCTTGGTTACGGAGATCTCTATTTCTATACAGCTCTATTTATGATCGTTGTTTTAGTATTTTATAAATTAGTGTTACATCGTAAAGAACGCCCCACATTAAAGTTAAAAGAGACAAATTAAGCTAAAAACGAGTGAAGGTGGCTGTTGCGTAGTCACCTTTTTATTGATTTGTGAGCAAAGGGCAATAAAAAGGAGTTAAAGCACATTAGCTTTAACTCCTTTCCTCTTTTAATAGACCCCACGAATATTCGGATGGATTTCCTCTTTATAAAAGTCTGTCAATCGAGATATTTCAGCTTGACTGAATGAAGGAACACCAGTCGCCTGCATATTATCTTCTATTTGTTTCACTGTTTTGAACCCTGGAATAACTGTTGTAATTTCTTCATGATCAAGAATCCAACGAAGTGCTGCTCTTGTCATATTTCCACGACCTTCAGCAATCCAATTTAATTGTTCACTTAGCTCTACACCTTTAGAAAACTCAACTCCTGCAAATGTTTCACCTACATTGAAATGCTCACCATCTTTGTTAAAATGGCGGTGGTCATCTGCCTCAAATTGAGCTTGCTTAGTGAATTTCCCTGTTAATAATCCACTCGCTAATGGGACACGTGCTAATATTCCAACACCTTCTGCCTTTGCTTGTGGAAGTAATTCAGTAACCGCCTTTTGACGGAATATATTAAAGATGACTTGTAAAGCTTTAACATTCGTCTGTTCAATACAGAACAACCCTTCTTCAATCGTTTCTACACTTACACCATAGTGACGGATTTTACCCTGTTTTTGTAGTTTATCCAACACTTCAAATACTCGGCCATCTTTTAAAATTTCCATAGGTGGACAATGAATTTGATAAAGGTCTATTGTTTCACGTTGAAGGCGCTTTAAACTCGCTTCACAAAAATCAGTAACCGCTTTTTCAGAATAGTTTTCAGGATCCGTAATATCCCCTGCGCGACAGAATTTTGTTGCAATATGGATCTTATCTTCTTTTCCCTTTGTTGCCTTCGCTAGTAATTCTTCACTATGACCATCACCATAGACGTCAGCCGTATCAAAGAAGTTAACTCCAGCATCCATTGCCTGCTCTAACCCTTTTAACGCTTCTTGGTCATCTGATTTACCCCAAGATCCACCAATTGCCCACGTTCCAAAGCTTAGTTCACTAATCTTTAACTCTGTATTACCTAATCTACGATAATTCATTCATTCCACCATCCCTGTTATGTAAGTCTATTATTACATTCATTTTCACAATAGTTAGTATAATAGAAATAAAGCGTTAACAAAAGAAATTGGACTTATTAAGGGGCAAAAGGAACAAAGTACCTAAACATGAAACTCACTAAGGCAACTAACGATATTGTACAAACGCAAGCGAGATGTAAGAGGATATAGATAAACTTTTTCTTCCCTTTTATAAAAAAAGAAGAAATAAATCCAAGTAGAGGATTAACGATTAAGAATGGTAAGGCAATTGCAATAAAGACTCTGGCAAAGCTGCGAAAAACACTAGAATCGTTGCTAGAAAACTGCAGCAATGTAATGAGTAAAACAACAGTGACAATTGTAGCAACTAAAGAAATGATCGAAACCTTAAAAGGATGTTTAAAAAACTTTTTCATATTCCCCTCCTAATTCATATCCATTCACTCACTATCTTTTACTTTATCATATCGTACTTATGAATTCTTATGCCTATGATAAAAAGAAGAGTAAGAGACCTTTTTCTCCCACTCCTCTAAAATATATTTATTTATAAAATGATAGAGTCTAAAGCTATCAGGGCTTCCTGTTCGATAGCCTTAGCAACTAAATCCGTATGAGGATTGTAATCATTTCTTAGATCTGCGTCGGCATAACCATCAATTGCTAGAATTGCGCCTGTTTTCACGCCCCGAATCGCACCAATTGTAAATAAAGCAGCATTCTCCATTTCCACTGCAAGTACACCAGATCTTTTATATAGATCATGAGGGAACTGGACAATCCCAGCATAAAAGACATCAAGTGTTAAAGTAATTCCTTCATGTGCCTTTTGATTCCGTAGTGCCGCAGCTTCGACTAATTTTTCAACCACTAATCGATTTGCAAGAGCAGGAAATCCCTCAGGTACAAGCTGACTTGTTAAGCCATCTCTTCTTACGGCCGCTGTACTTATGACCAATTGACCTGGTTGTATGTCCTTTTGATAAGAGCCAGCTGTTCCAACTCGTATGATCGTTTCGACTCCACCCTTTGCCAGTTCTTCAAAGCATACAGCAGCACCTGGTGAACCGACACCATGACTAATAACAGCCACAGCTACGCCTTTCCAGCTTCCTTTATAACTATCATATTCTCTGTTTTTAGCAAGAGGTTGCATACCATCTAGTAAGCTCGCAATTTGTTGTGCACGTTTTGGATCACCACATACGATCACTCTTTTTGGTAATTCTTCTGGGTTCACTTTTAAATTTGGTAGCAACTCAGTCATAATCTTTTCTCTCCCATTCATCCTCAGGTATTGGAAGATCCTCGCCTGAGAAGCGTTCTTCTTTAAAGGGATCCCCATTCATATGGAAACCATTTTGCTCCCAAAACCCCGGTTGATTTTCATCGATAAATTCAATACCTCTGATCCACTTGACACTTTTCCAAAAATAAAGATGTGGAACAACCATTCTTAGTGGCCAGCCATGTTTATCGGTTAAAGGTTCATTTTCAAAGGAGTGTGCAAGCAGAACGTTTTCGCGATCTAAATCAGATAATTCCAGGTTAGCCGTATAATCATGATCTGCATGAAGCATGACATACTTCCCTTTCGGTTGAATGCCAACTTCCTTCATTAAATCCTGAAACAAAATCCCTGTAAATGTATTATCAAAACGCGACCATCTTGTAACACAATGAATATCACACTTAACAGATGACTGCTTCATTTTCATTAAATCATCGTATGATAATGTTACTTCCTTATTAACAGCGCCAAATAGTCGAAGTGACCAATTTTCTAACTCGCACTTTGGAACATCTCCTTCATGTAAAATCGGAAACCGTTCTGTTAATACTTGTCCTTGTGGTAAACGTTTTGCTAGTTTCGGATCAGCGGCTGGTACTTTCATTCGTTTGATTCGGTCTGCTTTTTTCATGATGATGCTCCTTTCTGGGAGTATATAATTTACAAATTGGTATAGCTCTCGTGGGAAAAATAAAGGGCGATTTTTCCTCGTTTAGCAGTAGTACTTTGTGTTAATTAGTTTTGTTGTTGTATCTAGAGGAAAAACATAGGGCGGTTTTTCCTACCTCCCACTTTGCTGATTCACTTCCTGCGATCCCATTCCACGGTCTCTTAAGAGGAACATGGCGAAGATGGTTATGACGTATGGGAGCATGGATGTAAATTGTGTTGGTAGGGAGTAGCCTTGTAGGCGAATACTGATTGCGTCCATGAAGCCAAATAGTAGACTTGAGCCCATGATACCGATCGGGTGTGATTGTCCTAGCATTGTAGCGACTAGGGCGATAAATCCACGTCCTGCAGTCATACCTTCTGTGAACATCGTGACTTGTCCTAACGATAATTGAGCTCCTGCTAGTCCACATAGGATTCCACATAGACCGATTGCTAAGTATTGTAGAGATTTAACTTTCAGGCCTAGACTTTTCGCTGCTACTGGGTTCATCCCCACTGAAAGAACTCGAAAACCAGTGACTGATCGATATAGAAACACATATAGTAAAATCGCTGCTAAAAATGATAAGTAAACAAGTGGTGAGTGTCCAGAGAAAAGTGCTCCTAATACCGGTATGTCTTCAATAAATGGAATATCCCACTTAGGCAATCCCTGCATGTCTTTGTTATAATAGGCACCCTTTACCTGAAAAATTGTCCGCAGCGCAAAAGTAGTGAGTCCAAGGGCTAAGAAGTTAATGGCCACACCTACAACAATATCATTTGCTTTGAGCTGAATTGTCATATATGCAAATAACATCGCAAAGACCAGCGTCATACCTGCTGCAAAAAGAACCGCCATAAATACACTGCCAGTAAAATGGCTACCAACGATCGCGGAAAAGGCACCAATAAGGATTAATCCTTCCAAACCAACATTAAATATCCCAACACGGGAACACAAGGCTCCACCTAATGCAGCAAGTAAGATCGGCGCAACCATCCGGATTGTCGAGTTTAACAATGTGAGGTCAAAAAGTTCCATTTGAGCCACCCGCTTTCTTTTTTCGCTTCCACCATTTAAAAGTGACTTTAGCTGAAATAAATAGAATTAAAACAGACTGTATAATACTCGAAACCTCTAGTGGAACTTGTGTATTCCGTTCCATTCCCATAGCTCCTGTTTCAATTGCAGCTAAGAAAATCGATGTAATAGCCGTTCCAAGCGGATGGGAGTTTGCTAGAAGAGTTGCCATTAATCCTGTCCATGCATAGCCTGGTACTGTTAAACCCCCGTCAATAAAGCGATATTGCGAGCCGAGCACTTCTACTGTTCCTGCAAGTCCTGCTAATGCACCACTAATAAACATACTAGTCAGCATAACCTTTACCTTATTTACACCACCATAGGAAGCAAAAAACGGATTAAGTCCGAGCATTTTCACTTCATAGCCAGCCGAGGTTGTCTTAAATATGATATACATGATAATTGCTGCAACGATTGCTATAATAAAGCCCCAGTGAACACTCATTCCTTGAAATAGCTTAGGTAACCACACACTTTGATCAAGCATTTCAGATTGAGCAAGCGCTGCTGATCCTGACTTATCTTGAAATGGGTCTGACACTAGATAACTTGCAAATAAAACAGCAATATAATTTAAAAGTAATGTAGAAATAAGCAGCTGAACTTTAAATTTCGCTTCCAGCCAGCCTGCAAAAAGAGACCATAGGCCACCTGCTAAAATACCGATTAGTAAAACAAGCAATGTTTTGCCGATGCCACTGCCAGGTAGATAGACACCAGCTAATGCAGCACTTACAGCGCCAAGCACCATTTGCCCCTCTGACCCTAAATTAAATACACCAGCTCGAAATGCAAGTGCCACTCCAAGACCGATCAGCATAATTGGCGTAGCTCTCGCTAATGTGGAAGAGAAAAAATAAAAGTTGCCAAAAGCACCATTCCACATTTCTTTGTATGACGCAAGAACAGGTTCTCCGACAATACTAATAGCTATTGCACCTGTTAACAGGCCAATAAAAATCGCTAAAAATGGCTGTAGCAACGAACGAGACAATCGTACTAAACTACTCTGCACCTTCATTGTGCTTCCCCCCTGCCATTAGTACACTGATTGTTTCTTCCGATGCATCGTAACGGTCTAATTCCCCAACAATTTCACCTTCGTACATCACTAAAATCCGATCTGAAAGTGTCATGATTTCGGTTAACTCTGAGGAAATAAGTAATACAGCTTCACCTTTATTTCTTTTTTCAATAAGAGCTTCATGAATCGTTTCCATTGCCCCTATATCAACACCACGAGTAGGTTCAGCAGCAATCAGGATTGGTGTTTCTTGTCCTAATTCTCTAGCCACTATTAACTTTTGAAGGTTTCCACCTGATAAATAACCGGATTGCTCATCTATTGATCCTGCCTTAATTTCAAATTTATTTATCCAACTTTTCAAAATGGTTCGAAAAGGTTTCTTTCGCAAAAAGGAAAAAGAACGATACTCCTTCTTTGTGTGATACCCCATAATCGCGGTCTCTTCAACACTTGCCTGTTTCGCAGCCCCCCATAAATAACGATCCTCTGGGATATGTGATAATCCCGCTTGACGAATCGCCTTAACGGATTGATTTGTTACTTGTTTTCCATCAATGAAAACGGCTCCTGAGTTCATTGATCTCAATCCAGAAATTACTTGAAGTAGCTCTGATTGTCCATTTCCTGAAACACCAGCAATCCCAACAATTTCGCCACGATTCACTTTAAAAGAAATACGGTTTAGAACCGGTTTATTCGCCTTTTCCTGGACAGTTACATTTTTCACTTCAAGAATCGCCTCACCATTTATTTGGGCACGGCTAGTTAACTCTTGAAGGTCACGACCAACCATCAGCTTTGCTAACTCATCAACTGAGGTCTCATCTCTAGCTACAGATCCAGTGACCTTTCCATTACGGAGAACGGTAATATGGTCCGCAACCTCCATCACTTCACGAAGTTTATGGGTAATAAGAATAATGCTTTTACCTTGATCAGCTAATTGACGAATAGTTCCTAATAAATCCTTTACCTCATGGGGTGTTAATACCGCCGATGGCTCATCTAAAATAATCATTTCCGCCCCTTGATAGAGTACTTTGAGGATTTCCATTCTCTGTTGCTCTCCGACAGAACAATCAGCTGTTTTTGCTGTTGGTCTAACTGGAATTTTGTATTGGTCTACTAGTTGCTGTACTTTCTCAATAGCCTGCTTTCGATTGAAAAAACCAGCCTTTCTCGGTTCATGCCCAATCACAATATTTTCGGCAGCTGTGAAGTCAGGAAACAGCATAAAATGTTGGTGAACCATTCCAATCCGATTTTCAATTGCGTCATTTGGTGTTGTGAAGTTCATTTGCTTTCCATCTATATAAATCTCACCTGAGGTAGGCAATTCCATTCCATAGAGCATGCGCATTAATGTGGTTTTTCCTGCGCCATTTTCTCCTACGACTGCATGAACCTCACCTACTTTTAGCGCTAGAGAAATAGAGTCATTCGCTGTAAAACTTCCATACTTTTTTGTCATATTTTTCATTTCTAAACGGTTTGGCATTATTCATCCTCCCTCAGTGACACACAGGGAACCGACTGCAATAGCTGTAGTCGGTTCCGATTTTACCTTATATAATTAGTTTTCTAATGGATTGGCAATTTCTAGCTCACCACTTACAATCTTATCTTTGATAGTCGTCACTTTTTCGATTACGTCTTGTCCGACAAAATCATTTAATGGTGTTTCACTTTCCGCTGTTACGTAGGTCAAACCAACACCATCTTCTTTCAGACCATAAGCGACAGCCCCTGGTTCATATGTCCCTTCAGAAAATGCTTTAATCGTTTCATATGCTACTGCATCTGTTCCTTTTAATTGTGATAAGACAATATGTTCGGGATCAAGTACGGTACGATCGATATCTTGTCCTGCTGTGAAAAAGCCCTTTTCTTTAGCTGCTTCAAAAACGCCAAGATCTCCAACTGCCGCTGCTCCAGCAATGAAGTCAGCACCTTTAGACGCCTGAAGAATGGCAAGTTCCTTTGCCTTAGCTGGATCATCAAAGCTTCCTACATAATTCACTAAGTACTCTGCATCTGGATTTGTTGACTTTAAGCCTTGCTCAAACGCAACTGTCCACTTTTTCATTAGTGGTATATCAACTGCGGTAACCATGCCAACTGTATTCGTTTTTGTTGATAAACCAGCAGCTGCACCTAGTAAGTAGGCTGCCTCATGTTCTCTAAAGTTTACACTTCGTACGTTTGGTAAATCTACTGTTGTATCAATAATGGCAAATTGCTTGTCTGGGTTTTCACTCGCAACCTTTTTTAATGCATCTTCTGATTCAAATGAAGAGGTAATAATTAAATCATAACCCTCAGCTACAGCTACTCGTAAATTCTCTTCTATTGCTGCAAGGTCTGTCGATTCGATCGTTTTCAGCTCAAAACCGAATTCTTCTGCTGCTTTTTTTGCACCCTCATCCATTTGTTGAAAGAATGGATTCACACCAATTTTCTCAGGGAGTACAAGAGCAATTTTCTTTGACTTTGCTTCTGTTTTCTCACCTGATGATTTTGTTGTCTCATTAGCTCCACAGCCCGCCAATAACACCGTGAATAAAGCAATAAATACAAATAATTTCTTCATGTATGCCCCACCTTTATATTCGTGTTTTTTCTTCTACAGACAAATATACACTAGTTATCGTACAAATTAAAGACCTATAGGCAAACATTATCGATAAAACATTTATATTCGTTCGTATTTTAAACACAAAAACCCCTCCTTTTAAGGAAGAGCATTTTTATATCTCTTCTTATCTATCAGAACTTTAACATTCTGCAGGAATTAGCACCTTGCTATCATTCTATAGCGGATGCTGGGCATCAATGGGCCAGTCCCTCTGCCACTCTCGATAAGGATTTTGTCTAAATTTGTCGTAAAATTTAATTATTTCTTATTTTAAAGAATATTAAGGAAATTGCAAGTTGTTTTCACTAAAAATTTAATATTTCTAAACTATTAATTAATTTATTTGAGCGTGTCATTTGTTGCAGCTGACAGGAAAGGTAACTACATCTGTACCCGCACAATGCCTAAGATTTAAACATAAGAAAAGAGATAGTCTCATGACCATCTCTTACTAAAAGTTATTTTCATAAAGCTTGTTATTAGAAGTCTTAGCCAATCAATCCCGGATGATGACCCTTCTTACTTTCAAGGTAATAGAAGACCTTTGAACCAGTTATCTCTTAACTGATATGTCACCAATCTCTGTCGTTGCTTTCAGGGTAGGTCCATTGGTTCCAATTTGAGTGATGATACTTCGAGAATCCGAGTCTTTGTATCCTTTAAATCCTGAGATTGACACATCCCCTAGTTCACTATTTAAATCAAACTCTATATTTCCAGGTTCTTCTGCAAAGGTAACCTTTAGTTCGCCAATATCTGATCGCAACTCAAGATCATCTTTCATATCAATTAAAGCAATATCTATGTCACCGGTATCCGTCTCTGCATTCGTTTTACCACTAATATTTTCTAATTCGATATCCCCTACATCAGTTACATAATTTCCATTTCCACTATATTGATTAACATATATTTCGCCAACATCACTATTAACATACAATTCAGTTGGTTCAACACCTTCAATATCGATTTCACCAACATTTGTGTTTACTTCAAGCTTATCTAATAAACTCTTTGGTATGCTTACATCCAGAATACGTTCACTTTGGAGACCTGAATTCACAAAAGGGATTTGAATGAAAAATTTATTTGATTCACGAACAACAACCTCGACTTTTGTTTCGCTCTTAACAACCTTGAATTTTATTTGGTCCTTTAATTTTTCAGCTACACTCCCATGTAGTTTGATGTCTATTTGGTCACTTTCTCCTTCTCTAATTCGTACTTCCCCTACATCCACATTAATCTTCATCGTTTTTATTCCGTTAGCCGAAATTGTTTCTTGTTCATTTATATTTGCATTTTTACCCATGGAAAATGCATTCCCACCTACTGTGAACAAACCAACTACACCTATGACAAGGGCGATTAATGCTCCTAATGCTACCTTTTTCATTTATTTGTTTCCCCCTTTTACAATTCGGATATTAAACTTCACATATTTTAAAATCATTTTGTATAAAAATTTGCCAACATAAATCATTGCAATGCTCATTAATACCCCTAAACTACAAAGAATGAGTCCCATAAAGAATTCGACTACGATATTAGTCGGACCATAAAAAATGAGAGAAATAATCAACGCAAGCGGTGAAAGGGTAAGTGTAATAGCTGATGCAGATAAAGCTAGATAAACACCAATGACAGCAATAATTGGCCCTAATAAAAAGATGATATTAAAAAAACTAAGGCTAATGGTTGCAAGTACAGCTTGAAACATGCTTTTTACCGATTGATCGGTTTCTGCCTGTGACACCATATAATCAACTAACAAGTCCTTTGCTATCAGCTTTGGGTTTCCTAGATCTTCAGCGATTTCCTCTTCCGATTTTTCGTTCGTCATACCTAATTCAAAATGTTCCTCAAAATCATAAAGCATCTCTTTGCGATCATGTTCAGGTACCTTCTTAAGTTGACTAGCTAATTCGTTAAGAAACTCCCGCTTATTCATGGTCCTCACTCTCCCCTAATAATTCATCAACACTTCGACTAAACTGTCTCCACTCACCTATTAATTCCTGCATATACTCTCTCCCTTTTTTGGTAAGGGTATAATACTTTCGGGACGGACCCTCGGAGGATTCAACTAGATACGTTGTAAAATAGTCTTCCTTCGTTAATCTTCGTAGCAATGGATATAACGTACCCTCTGCTACATCAATTCGCTTTGAAATATTTTGAGCTAGCTCATATCCATATTGATCCTTTTTTGAAATCAGTACTAAAACACAAAGCTCAAGTACTCCCTTTTTAAATTGAACATTCATTTTCGGTCATCTCCTACTATATGTTGATCACTACTGTGTATTGTCTACTAGTGGACCAAAAATAATTCTTTTTCCATTTAGGCTCTTTTCTATAAGTTTGTCGTTCTCAAACATGAAAAATGGCAAAGTCATTAGGCGAAAAGAGCACGAAGAAAGACTAAAGACATATAACAAAGCTTATAACGAAAAACAACAATCTTTGCGAAACAGCCTTTATTTATATTATATATCTATCTTATCATGCACTAGTGAACAATGCAAGGTACTGATTAATATTTATTTAGGGGATGTAGGTAGCAATTCCACCAGTTGTGTATCACTTTTCATGATTATTTTATTTGACTGGCCTAGATTGCACCTCTTTCTTCCATTATTGAGGCCTCTTCGCTGAATTGAACCACTCTCTCATTTAATTGAACCACTGCAGCTATTTATTGCACCTCTTTCCACGTTTATTGCACCACTAACTTCCATGATTGAGTCCGATCCTCTGAATTGAACCACTCTCTCATTTAATTGAACCACTGTAGCTATTTATTGCACCTCTTTCCACGTTTATTGCACCACTAACTTCCATTATTGAGTCCGATCCTCTGAATTGAACCACTCTCTCATTTAATTGAACCACTGCAGCTATTTATTGCACCTCTTCCCACGTTAATTGCACCACTAACTTCCATTATTGAGTCCACTCCTCTGAATTGAACCACTCTCTCATTTAATTGAACCACTTCAGCTATTTATTGCACCTCTTCCCACGTTAATTGCACCACTAACTTCCATGATTGAGTCCACTCCTCTGAATTGAACCACTCTCTCATTTAATTGAACCACTTCAGCTATTTATTGCACCTCTTCCCACGTTAATTGCACCACTAACTTCCATTATTGAGTCCGCTCCTGCGGATGGCACACCACAAAAAAAGTGCTGAATGAATCCAGCACTTTTCTAAAGTTTAAGGTCATTTATAGTTTCGATCCCAATGCCTGTGTGCAGCTATCGCTTCAGTGAAGTTGGAAATAAACTCACTTTTTTCATCTCCAATTATCACTCCAGGACTCTTCACCATGTTTTCAGTTAAGAATACATTCTTAACTCCGTGTGTGACTCCGATAGGTTTGTAATGTGAAAAGGCTTCTTTAATAAAATGAGTCGTTTGTTGTTTAAACGTTTGATTAATTGTGGTACTTCCAACAACATAAAGGGCATCAAATAAGACTGAATCACAGGTAAGAAATGTATGATCAACTTCTAGACTAGCATTGTCGGTACCATTTACCATTCCTAAATTCTCGCTAATAATTTCAGGCTGGAGACCATATGCCTTTAATTTTTCTAAACTGGTGATGACCTCTTCCCCATTAAAGTCATTGCTTACAATTACACCAATCTTACGTGTGATATGGTTTTTCTTAGTATTTTCCTGGCTAAGTGCCGGCGAAGACTTTGTTCCATTCATCACACCATTTTGAGGAGGATTCGCCCCGATTGCTTCAGCAAATGCTGTAGCTAACTCAATGCTGACGTTGCCATACATATCGACAACCTGTTGTCTGACCAATTTGCTTTTTACTTTGCCTAACTCAAAACTAAAGGCTTCAATGATATGCTGCTTTTCCGTGCTGCTCATACTATTCCAAAACAGTGTTGCTTGTGTAAAGTGATCTTTGAAGCTATCACTTCTTCTTTGCACTTTTCTACCTTCGACTTTTTCTTGAAAATGGACGTAGCCACCTTCTTCTTCACTTGCAGGTGAAGGTGTATTTGCGGCAAGTGAATTGTTGTGATAGCTAACTTGTCCTTTATTAATCGTTTGGCGACTATATCCATCTCGTTGGTTATTGTGGAAAGGACATACCGGACGATTAATCGGCAGTTCATGAAAGTTTGGACCACCTAAGCGAATTAACTGTGTATCTGTATAAGAGAATAAACGCCCCTGTAATAATGGGTCATTCGAAAAATCAATACCCGGTACTACATGGCCTGGATGAAAAGCAACTTGTTCTGTTTCAGCAAATACGTTATCAACATTGCGATTTAGCGTCATTTTCCCAATTATTTTAACTGGTATATCTTCCTCAGGCCATAGCTTTGTTGGATCTAGAACATCAAAGTCAAATGCAAATTCATCTTCTTGTTTAATCAACTGTACTCCTAACTCAAACTCAGGGTAATCTCCATTTTCAATCGCTTCATATAAATCACGGCGATGGAAGTCTGGGTCTTTACCTGATATTTTTTGTGCTTCATCCCACACAAGCGAATGGACACCTAATACTGGTTTCCAGTGAAACTTCACAAAATGTGCATTTCCTTGCTCATTTACAAAGCGAAAAGTATGAACACCAAAGCCTTCCATCATCCGGAAGCTTCTAGGAATTGCGCGGTCAGACATTGTCCATAACACCATATGTGCTGATTCTTGATTGTTAGCAACGAAATCCCAAAACGTATCATGCGCTGATGCCGCTTGTGGCATTTCATTATGTGGTTCAGGCTTGAGTGCATGTACTAAGTCTGGAAATTTTATTGCATCTTGAATAAAAAACACAGGAATGTTATTACCAACTAGATCATAATTCCCTTCGTTTGTATAAAATTTCGTAGAGAAGCCTCGTGCATCTCGAACAGTTTCAGCCGAACCTCGCGATCCTGCAACTGTTGAAAAACGAACGAATACTGGTGTTTTAACAGATGGATCCTGTAAGAATTTTGCCTTAGTAAACTCCTTCATCGATTCGTAGACTTCGAACTCACCATGTGCAGCATACCCTCTAGCATGAACGACTCGCTCAGGAATCCGTTCATGATCAAAATGGGTCATCTTTTCACGAAAATGGAAGTCCTCCAGCAAAGTAGGACCACGTTCACCGGCCTTTAGAGAAAATTCATCCTCTGCTACTCGTAACCCTTGGTTCGTCGTTAATTTCTCCCCTCGATCATCTACTCGATACGATTCTAATTGTTCACTCTTTTCGTTCCGCTTCTTATCTTGCCCATTTCTCAATCGCCTTACCTCCCTGTAGGTTAAATCCCTGAATAAGTAAAAGATATTGTTTGATATCTCATACCCGGCTGAGGTGGCTGATAAACTAATGTAGAAGTCATTTTAATAGTTAGTATGCTAGAAAAATAGACAAAAAAAGAACGACAAAGGTTGTCGCCCATTCACATCATCTAGCAATTTTACATTCTAGTTCGAAACTATCTCCTTATAGTAATGAACAAGTGCAATAATGGCACTCCCCATTCGTTCTTCTTCTGGAATGACAAGTCTTTCAATACCAACTTCTCGCAAAGCTTGTGCTGTTACTTTACCAATTGCAACGGCTACAACATTCGTTGCAAATGCCTTTAACACCGCTTCTTCCTTCCCCTCTTCCTTGGCATAGGCCATCAGAAAGCGTGCTTGAGGTGTACTAGTGAAATTAACAGCATCTACCTCACCATTTATAATTTCAGTAACTAGCTGTTCCATGACTTCTGGATTAGGTGGTGTGTGCTTATAAGGTAATACTTCTCTATATTCTGCATCCTGTTCCTCAAGCCAATTAATTAACACTGGGGCAGGATCACCATGTAACTGAAGAGCAACTCTGCACCCTTTAACTTGATGGGCTTGTAGCTCCCTAACTAAGCCAGCTGTACTTCCATCATCATCTCTTACCAAAGGCGTAATTCCTAACTTTTTTAATACATTAACAGTTTTATAACCTCTGGCTGCAACCTTCGACGTTTGTAGCATTTGTAGGAATGACGCTTCTAATCCCATATCTACTGCAGTTTGATATAGCTTATCTGTTCCAATTCCGGTCGTGAAAATTAGCCAATCAAAATGACCATTTACTAAAGCTTCGATCTCCTTTTGTATATTCGATTCATCAAGAAAGACAGTCCCTTGTGCTGGACGAACTAAAGCAACACCACCTAGATTTTCTACGAGTTTGCTTAATTCCGCTGACTTCCGTTGCCCTGCTAGTGCTATGGTTTTTCCATCTAATCGTTTCACGACAACCACTCCCGATAATGTAATAATGCTATCTTCGTAAGACGTGTTGTTCTTCCGTTATTTTCAGTAACCACCTTAGAAGCCTTTACTGATTTGTTAATATTGTATCATCATTTGTTAATAAATGGCTCTTTTCTAAAAGTTTGTTGCTCTAATACGAATAAAAATCGGCTTTTGGATTTTTATTATCTAAATTGAAGCGATCTTCAGTGGGATATCAGAGTCATTTAACGAAAAGAGCACGAAGATAGGCTGAATACGTAAAGATTTACTTATTACGAAAAACAACAATCTTTGCGAAAACAGCCTAATAAATAGATCATTCTATTTTTTCGATGACTATTATCTAAATGAAGTGTGCTATTTACTTGAAATGTCCTTATTTCATGTAAAAAGAGGAATAATACTTTAAAAATAAAACCCCTTAATCAAGGGGTTTTGTGCAAAGTTCACTTACATATCAAGAACTATTTTCGCAAAGATCAAAATACAATTGTCTTATTCTCGTGAACAATAATCCGATCTTCCAAATGCCATTTCACTGCTCTCGCTAAGACACTCCGTTCAATGGAGCGGCCAATTTTTTTCAAATTATCTACATTATCTTTATGGTTTACACGACCAATATCTTGCTCAATAATCGGACCTTCATCAAGATCATTTGTCACGTAATGAGAGGTTGCTCCGATTAACTTTACTCCGCGCCCATATGCCCGTTCATAAGGTCTTGCTCCAATAAAGGCAGGTAAGAACGAATGATGGATATTTATAATTTTATACGGGTTTGCCGCGACAAAGTTTGGGGTTAAAATTTGCATATATCGAGCTAAGACAATTAAGTCGATGTCATGTTCTTTTAAAAGTTGCAATTGTTTTTCTTCAACCTGTTCACGGATATCCTTATTAGCGGGAATATAATAGAAAGGAATATTTAATCCTTCTACAACATCTCTCGCCTGTTCGTGATTACTAATAACAAGAGCAATATCAGCCATTAGATCTCCACTTTGCCACTCCCACAATAATTCTAACAAGCAGTGAAGTTCTTTTGAAACAAAGATTGCTGCCTTTTTGATATTGTGGACGTGATTGAAATTCCATTCCATTGAAAATGAATTAGCGATTTCTGAGAACTCCTGTCCCATTACTACCGCCTTTTCTTTTAAACCAGGGCACTCAAATTCAATCCGAATGAAAAATGTTCCACCTTCAGGATTTGTTGAATACTGGCTAGATTCAATGATATTAGCATTATGTGAAAATAAAAACTTTGAGATTGTCGAGACAATTCCTGGTTGGTCAGGACAACTTACTAATAATCGTCCGCGATTTTGATTACGTTGTTGAAATGAATCGATATGTTCTTTAATATATGACTTCATAATAAAAACCTCTCTATAAGTGATGAAAACATTATACAGTAGACTGACAGACTTTTTAAGGAATTTTAATACAGTTTCTACTGAATAATCTTCTTTTGACTAGACTTCTTAATAATTTGATTAATAACTTCTGAAAAAACTAACCCGATTGCGATCGCTCCAGAAATCATAAACGCCTCAGCAGCAAGTGAAATAGCCGCATTATAATCATTCTCGACAACCCGCCGCATCGCATCATATGCCAGACCACCAGGTACTAACGGTATAATACCCGAAACATTAAAAATAATGACAGGTGTCCGATATGTTTTCGCAAAAAATTGACTAATAATTGCAATACAGAAAGAAGCAATGACCGATGAAAACACACTATCGTTCGTATATTGATTCAAACCAATATACACCATCCATCCGACCATACCAACTAATCCACACTTTAGCAACGTTTTAACCGGTGCATTAAAAATAACACCAAAAGCTGCCGACGCAATAAAACTAGTTATAAGCTGTTCAAACACTAGTATGTAACCTCCTACCAAAAGCGTAAGTGCCGATTATTATTTGTATAGAGCAACATATTTCAGAAAAAACTTTCAGCAAAAAGCACTTATAAATTGATTTATCCAATCACTCTGTGCTCTTTCTGCGTCACTACCTTGTTATTCTCTTCAAAATTTGTCTTACTTTTACAGAAAAAATCCAAGTGCCTATTTTTCAGGTATAGGGCTATATCATTTTTTCGGAAAGAGCTTAATAAAACGAAAAGACAACGGCAACCCCAGCTCCAATGGCAAATGAGGTTAAAAACGCTTCTGCCCCCTTTGAAATCCCTGAAACCAAATGACCAGCCATTAAATCCCTCACCGCATTGGTAATTAATAAGCCTGGCACCAATGGCATCACAGAACCGATAATAATCTTATCAAGCTCGGTTCCAATATCCAGTACAACAAACAAAACAGCAAGTAACCCGATGATGAAAGAGGCTAAAAATTCAGCAAAAAATCTTATCTCGATTAATTTATGTACATAAATCAAGCATGAAAACCCAATTCCTCCCGAAATTAACGCAGGAATAAAGTTTATCCATCCCCCTTGAAACATAATTAAAAAACAGCCACTCGCAATTGATGCCGCCATGATTTGTACCCATATTGGGTATGCATGAGGATCGCGCTCAATTTCCTTAAGCGAATCAAATGCTTCCCCTATCGTAAGCTCTCCATTTGAAATCCGCCTTGATACACTATTTACTTTTTCCACTTTTTGAAGATCTGTGGAACGATCAACTATTCTTACTAACTTGGTCGGATTATGACTATCGATTGAAAAAATGATCCCTGTTGGTGTTACATAGCTATGAGAATGTAGAATGCCAAATGATGCTGCTATCCGTGTCATTGTATCTTCCACACGATACGTCTCGGCGCCACTTCTCAGCATAATTTTCCCTGCTAATAAAACGAGTTCGATTATTTCAAAGGTTTGATTTTTTTCAATTTCCAACTTTCCTTCACTCCATATTAGCTATGTCTATAATGAGTTTAAATAAGAACATTCAATTAAGCAAATCTTTCTAGCAGGCTTTTATGTAAAATTTGCAGCTCTGTGATAAATTGAAAATCGACTTTTGGATTTTCACGATATAAATTGGAGCTATTTTAAAAGCAAGCTACAACGCACAGATTATATTTTGTTTTGCAGTACTGTTACGAAATCCACTACCTTTTATTAATAGACTTATTATCATTAGCTGAGAAATTGTTCGTTTAAATACGCTATAAAGTTTGTTAGAAAAGAGAACATTATTGAGTAAAAGAACTTTTAAATGTTATACAATAGTGGAAACTTTACAATTTACGCTAACATTCATTCTTTAGCAAAGGTATACAAAAAGGGGGTTTGAAAATGGACTCATTTAAGAGAAAACTGGCAGTGGCTGCTAAGAAAAAAGAGGCAGATTTAGTTATTAAAAATGGGAAAATAATCGATGTCTTTAATGGTGAACTTATTGAAGAGACTATTGCTATTTCAGATGGTGTAATCGTTGGCATTGGCGATTATCAAGGAAAGCAAACCATTGATGCACAAGGAAAATATATTTCTCCAGGTTTTATCGATGGACATGTACATATTGAGTCTGCAATGGTTACACCTAAACAGTTCTCCCATGTGGTTATTCCTCATGGAGTTACAACGGTTATTGCCGATCCACATGAAATAGCAAATGTTAGTGGAGCAAATGGAATTCAATATATGATCGATGCTGCAAAGGATACGTTATTAAATACGTATTACATGCTACCATCCTGTGTTCCAGCAACTTCATTTGAGAATGCAGGAGCTATCCTTTCTGCGAAGGATTTACAGCCATTTTACGAGTATGACAATGTGTTAGGCTTAGGTGAAGTGATGGATTTCCCCTCGGTTTTTAATCAAGATCCCGCTATGCTAAAAAAATTATCTGCTGCAAATCTGCTTAAGAAAAAAATAGATGGTCATGCTGCAGGGATATCGGGAGATCCTTTGAATGTTTACTTAACCGCTGGTATTACCTCTGATCATGAATGTGTAACAGCTGAGGAAGCATCTGACCGACTAAAAAGAGGTATGTACGTCATGCTTAGAGAAGGATCAGCCGCAAAGGATTTAGTATCCCTACTACCTGTCATTACAGAAAGAAATGCACGCCGCTGCTTATTTGTTACAGATGATAAGCATTTAGATGATTTAGTTGATGAAGGTAGCATTGATTACAATATATCCTTAGCGATTAAAAATGGATTAGAGCCCATTATCGCCTATCAAATGGCAACATTAAATGCCGCAGAATGCTTTGGGTTGCAAACAAAAGGAGCTATCGCACCTGGTTATGATGCTGATCTTGTTATCTTGAGTGACCTTGAAACTGTGAAAATAGATCAAGTCATTATAAATGGGAGCCTTGTATCTAAAAAGGGTGAAATTATTGAGGATACGAACAATAAAAAGAAGATACCACAAACGTTATTGAACACTGTAAAATTAAAACCTTACAGTGTTGAGAAACTACAAATTACATGCAAGAAAAAAACAACGGCTAATATCATTGAAATCATTCCTAATAAAATTATCACAAAACATCTTATCGAAGAAATAGAAACAGAGAATGGATTTTTCAAACCCTCCGTAAAAAAAGACCAGCTAAAAATAGCTGTTTTTGAACGACACGCTAACACTGGAAACATTGGTCTTGGCATTGTAAAGGGATTTGGGTTAACGAGTGGAGCTATTGCAACGACTGTTGCCCATGACTCACATAATCTCGTTGTTCTGACAACAAACGATCACGATCTTTGCAAAGCCACTGACTACTTAACGGAAATTGGTGGTGGAATAGTTGTCGTTAAGGATGGAAATATCCTTGCTTCATTGCCTTTAGAATTATCAGGTTTAATGACGACAAAGCCGTTTGAATTTGTAAATGAACGACTTGCTTCACTTAACATTGCTTTGCAGAAGATTGGCTTCATTGGAAGCTTCAATCCCTTTTTAACACTATCCTTTTTAGCCTTACCTGTTATTCCAGAACTAAAGATAACCGATCTTGGACTCTTTCAAGTCAGTAAGTTTACACATGTTGATGTAATGAAAGATCATTAGCACAAAAATAAACCTATCACTCCTAAGGATGGTCCCCTGAAGTGATAGGTTTTTTATATTCCTGACCGATAACAGCCTTCTCCTATCCACAACACTTTTTATACTTTTTCCCACTACCACACGGACAAGGTTCATTTCTACCAACCTTTTCTATACTTACAGGCTGGTCAAAGGTTGTGATGCCATCTTCATCATCGTTTCTTCCTTCAATAATTCCCTTCCATTCGTTAAGAAGCGGATGGTCCATACCGATCATTTTATAATAGCTATACGCTAACTCTTCAACATCATATAAAAAAGTTGTAGGTCGTTTACTTACATAGTCATTAATCTCCGGTTCGGCCTCTACACTTAACTGATGGGCAAGAGCTTCGATTACCGTAGCTTTTAGATCTTCATCGTCAACTTGATGATACGCATCGCGTAAAACCTTGATTGATCGATCTGTTTTGATATTTTCTATAATTGAGGTTGCGTAGATATTGGATTCTACCTTATTAATATAGGGCGACACTGCCTCGACTACTTCATTCGTTTGGAAGGTGATTAACGTTGCAGCTACCTCATCTAAAAGAATGTCATCGTCTCGAACCAGCAGCGGTGCTAATTTATGGATATATTGATGCTTCTTGATTAGCCCTATCATATATACAGTTAAAATCCCTTTAAAATCAAACCATTCTTCTAAAAGGCTTGCTTCAAAATCTCGATCGATCTCTGCTTCAGTTATCCATTCCTTTTTGACGAGCATAAAAGCAACCTTCTTAGCTTGATTATATAAACTTGATTGATTGCCTTCGCCGCTATTCAAATACATAAGAATAGATTGGTATACCCCCTTTACCTCCTTTTCGGTTCCATTCATTACCAATTCATATAAATCCCACGTTTCCTTAGGAATAAATGGAGAAAGAATCTGCTTATATTTCAATGCAATTTCAGGAGCTATATCTGCAATTACTTGACTGTAAATATGTTGAATTTCAATTGGCGCTTGATTTACCCCCTCCACTAACAAACTAACAAGCTCTTCATGCATTGGGTCAATCGATAAGTATATTAAAATTGATGTACGCTTTTCTTCATTTCTGATCCCTTCTCTGACTAGTTGTTCATTCCAGCTTCTTTTTTTACCTGGGTAATCATGCAAAGCATGTAAAACAAAGTCTTGAATAATAACATCCTCTGATAAAAGGAATGGCTCAATTCTTTCGATAAAAGTCATTTTTAAATTGTCTCCTCTGTCAAATCAATCTATTATAATTTGATTACTTTTGGTCATTTCAGCCTAAAAAAAACAATATTCTTACATATGTTTTATCACGTGTATCTTATTGAAACAATGTTGCAAGACTAAATCAAGGAAAGTTTTTCAATTAATCTTACTCTCCAATTGGTTAAAAGCCTATTTTCTATGGTTAGTAATCTATAACAGGTGGTATAGGGGGTCAAAGGGGTTTGTGAAAACGTATTTCTTTTTGTTGACAACTTGTATATACATGTCTAAAATGAACTTATAACTTGTATATACAAGTTTAATTATAACTGGAATGAAAACGCTTCTATGGTTTTAAATGGCCTTTTTTATACTAAGTCATTCTAGCAATCTTGTGGTTTTTAAGAAGAACCTACTACTATAAATGAATTACAGGAGGGAAAAGTTATGAGTATCGATCAAAATCAAGTTAGTCAAATTATCGATTCTATCGGCGGTAAAGAAAATATATCTGCAGTAACCCATTGTGTTACACGCTTACGCTTTGCACTGATAGATGAAGGGAAAGTTGATAAGGATTCACTAGAAACCATTGATTTAGTAAAAGGATCCTTTTCCACAAATGGTCAATTTCAGGTTGTTATTGGCCAAGGTACAGTTGATAAGGTCTACAAAGAACTAGTCAATCAAACAGGGGCTGGCGAAGCTACTAAAGATGATGTGAAAAAGGCATCTGAACAGAATTTAAACCCGCTCCAGCGTGCAATTAAAACGTTAGCCGACATTTTCATACCGATTTTGCCTGCGATCGTAACAGCTGGTTTACTGATGGGTATCAATAATATTTTGACTGGTCCAGGAATTTTCTTTGATGAAGCATTAACTGAAGTTTATCCTCAATGGGCCGATCTCGCTAATATTATCAACTTAATTGCAAACACTGCCTTTACCTTCCTGCCTGGATTAATTGGTTGGTCCGCAGTAAATCGTTTCGGTGGTAGTCCATTATTCGGGATAGTCCTTGGATTAATGCTTGTTCACCCTGATCTATTAAATGCATGGGGCTATGGTTCAGCGGAAGAAATTCCTACATGGAATATCTTCGGTTTGGAAGTTCAGAAGGTTGGTTATCAAGGTCAAGTATTACCTGTCCTAATCGCTTCATATGCATTGGCAAAAGTTGAAATTTTTCTTAGAAAACGTATTCCTGATGCATTCCAGCTTCTGCTAGTGGCACCAATTACTCTTTTGTTAGTAGGACTTATTTCTTTTATCGCAATTGGTCCAATTACATTTGCAATTGGGAACGTCATTACATCTGCTGTAGTGGGCATCTTTGAATTTGCCCCAATTATTGGAGGATTAATTTATGGAGGTCTTTATGCACCTCTTGTAATAACAGGTATGCATCATACTTTCTTAGCTGTTGACTTACAATTAATCGGAAGCACAGGTGGCACTTTCTTATGGCCAATGGTTGCTCTATCAAATATCGCTCAAGGTTCTGCAGCACTAGCAATGATGTTTATTCTTAAGGATGAAAAGTTAAAAAGTTTATCGATTACATCGGCTGTTTCTGCGTATTTAGGTGTAACAGAGCCTGCCATGTTCGGGGTTAACCTTCGATACCGCTATGCATTTATCTCTGCAATAATCGGTTCGGCAATTGCTGGAGCGTTCATTTCCATTCAAAGTGTTAAGGCTCCATCTATTGGTGTTGGTGGTCTACCCGGCTTTTTATCGATTTTCCCTGGTAATTGGGGTGCATTCTTTATCGGAATGGCGATTGTATTAGTTATCCCTTTCTTTTTAACTCTATTCTTAGGGAAAATTCGCAAAAGTAAGAAATAGATCTCGTTTATCATACAAGCAAAACGATACCAGTGAACAAAAGGTGAGGTAAGACTTGTTCACAGTGGTATCGTTCTCTTGCATTATTTAGACTTACTTACATTGGTAGCTTTAGGAGCTGATAACATGACTCAAACATGGTGGAAGGAAAGTATTGTCTATCAAATTTACCCTCGCAGTTTTATGGACAGTAACGGTGATGGAATTGGGGATATCAAAGGAATTATTTCAAAGCTTGATTATATAAAAGACCTAGGCGTTGATGTGATCTGGCTTTCTCCTGTTTATCAATCACCTAATGATGATAATGGCTACGATATTAGTGATTATCAAGGAATCTTAAAGGACTTTGGAACGATGGAAGATTGGGAAGAACTTCTATCAGAAATACATTTACGTGGCATGAAGCTAATCATGGATCTTGTCGTAAACCATAGCTCTGATGAACATCCATGGTTTATAGAAGCTAAAAAATCAAAAAATAATCCTTATCGTGACTATTATATTTGGCACTCTGGAAAAAATGGAAAAGAACCTACTAATTGGTATTCAAACTTTGGTGGGTCGGCATGGGCGTATGATCAGGCAACCGATGAATATTATTTACATCTATTTTCAAAGAAACAGCCTGATCTGAACTGGAGCAATCCAAAGCTTCGTCAAGAAGTTTACAACATGATGACATGGTGGCTTGACAAAGGAATCGATGGTTTCCGAATGGATGTCATTAATTTCATTTCCAAACCTGAGGTACTTCAAGACGGTGAACCGAAGCCAGGGAAAAAGTATGCTTCTGGAAGCAAGTATTATCGAAACGGACCACATATCCATGATTATTTTCAAGAAATGAACCATGAAGTTCTATCAAAATATGATCTAATGACGGTTGGCGAAATGCCAGGAGTTACCCCAGAATTAGCACAAGTCTATACCGATGAAAAGCGTAAAGAATTAAATATGGTCTTTCAGTTTGAACACATGGGACTTGATAATGGCTCAAACGGCAAATGGGATTTAAAACCTCTCCAACTGAACGATTTAAAGCAAAACTTAACAAAGTGGCAAATGGCTCTTGAAGAAAAGGGATGGAATAGCCTTTATTTTAATAACCATGACCAACCACGATCTGTTTCCCGATTTGGTCATGATAAGGAATATCGCGAGGAATCAGCAAAAATGTTGGCAACCCTCCTTCATATGATGAAGGGTACTCCTTACATTTATCAAGGCGAAGAATTAGGCATGACCAATGTACGCTTTGATTCAATTGATGATTATCGTGATATTGAAATCAAGAATATGTATCAGGAACTACGAGCAGAAGGCATCTCAGAAGAACAAATTATGGAGAAGATTTATGCGAAAGGACGCGACAATTCGCGAACCCCTATGCAGTGGAACGATGATCCTCATGCAGGGTTTACATCTGGACAGCCCTGGATTAACGTTAATCCAAACTTCCCCTCCGTTAATGCAAAGAAAGCGGTGGAATCGCAAAACTCTATTTATCATTATTATCGTAAATTGATTCAAATCCGTAAAGAGCACAAAATTGTTGTATACGGAACGTTCGATTTATTAGAAGAAAATCACCCTGAAATTTTTGCTTATAAAAGATCCTTTGAGGGGAAAACACTATTAGTTATCTGTAATTTTTATGAAAATGAACCTCTCTTTTCATTTGAAGATGCTGCTTTTGCATTCAAATCAAGTAGGTTGTTACTTTGCAACTATGAAATACACAAAACAGACAATGTAAATACGTTTCAATTAAAGCCATATGAGGCTAGAGTCTATTTACTTACTAAATAATTGGTGGTGTAAACATGAAGCATCCTTGGTGGAAGAAAGCAGTTGTTTATCAAATTTATCCGAAAAGCTTTAATGATACGCAAGGAAATGGTGTAGGTGACCTACCCGGTATTATCGCAAAACTAGATTATTTAAAAGAATTGGGTGTCGATGTAATTTGGCTCACACCTATCTACAAGTCCCCACAAAAGGACAATGGTTATGATATTAGTGATTATTACAACATTCAAGAGGAATATGGAACAATGGAGGATGTCAACCGACTTGTGACGGAAGCCCATGATCGCAGGATTAAGATTATTATGGATATTGTTGTCAACCATACCTCTACAGAGCATTATTGGTTCAAGGAAGCATCAAAATCAAAGGATAATCCTTATCGCGATTTTTATATTTGGCGTGATAGCAAAGAAGATGGTAGTAAGCCTACAAACTGGATATCTAAATTTGGTGGATCAGCATGGCAGTATGACGAAAATACAGATCAGAACTACTTGCATCTTTTCGATGTCACACAAGCAGATCTTAATTGGGAAAACGAAAAACTTCGTAATGAAGTGTACGAAATGATGGACTTTTGGTTTGACAAAGGTGTTGACGGCTTCCGTCTTGACGTCATCAACTTAATTTCTAAAAATCAAGAATTCCCTGACGATGATGGATCAGTTGCTCCTGGTGACGGTCGGAAATTTTATACGGATGGCCCTCGTGTACACGAGTTTATTCATGAAATGAACGAAGAAGTCTTTTCAAAGCACGATAGTATGACAGTTGGGGAAATGTCTTCAACAACGATTGATCACTGCATTAAATACTCGAACCCTAGTCGTCAAGAATTAAGTATGACGTTTAATTTTCACCATTTGAAGGTCGATTATCCGAATGGGGAAAAATGGTCACTTGGTGAGATGGATTTCATTAGCCTAAAAGATATCTTATCGATTTGGCAAGTAGGCATGAATCAAGGCGGGGGTTGGAATGCACTTTTTTGGTGTAATCATGACCAACCGAGAATCGTCTCTCGTTATGGAAATGACGGAAAGTATCGCTTGGAATCTGCAAAGATGCTGGCCACGACCATTCATATGATGCAAGGGACACCCTATATTTATCAGGGGGAAGAATTCGGCATGACTGATCCTAAATTTACATCAATTGACCAATACCGTGATGTAGAATCGCTAAATATGTATAACATCTTAAAGGAAAAAGGATTAGTTGAAGAGGATATCTTAGAAATTTTACAACGGAAGTCACGTGATAATTCAAGAACACCGGTTCAATGGAATTCCACAAAGAATGCTGGATTTACAACTGGAACACCATGGATTGATGTTGCGAAAAATTATCAAAAAATCAATGCGGAAGCTGCTGTGAACGATCCAAATTCCGTTTTTTATCACTATCAGAAGTTAATTGCCCTGCGAAAAGAATATCCAGTTATCATTGATGGGAATTATGAGCTACTTTTACGCGATCATCAACAGATTTTCGCTTATGTACGTTCAACAGCAACCGAAAAACTGATTGTTATCAATAACTTTTATGACAAGCCAACACTATTTGAATTACCTGACCATATAAAAGTCGATGGCTATAAAATGAAACAATTGGTTTCAAACTATCCAGACTCTAAGAACTCGATTGAAAAAATAAAGCTGCGCCCATACGAATCTGTTGCTTTTCATCTAAGCTAGATTCACGTGCATCCTAGTTCATGGTAAACTAATCATGGTGATAAAACATGAAAAATAACAAGTACCTTGCCATTTACAAAGAATGGACGGATAAAATTAAAGCTGGGGAAATGAAAGCTGGAGAGGCACTTCCATCTGAGAATGACTTAGCCATTCAATATGAGACAAGCCGAGAAACGATTCGTAAGGCATTAAACCTGTTATCACAAAATGGATTTATTCAAAAGATAAGAGGAAAAGGATCGATTGTTCTCGATGTTCAAAAGATGAGTTTTCCGATTTCTGGCTTAGTGAGTTTCAAGGAAGTTTCTAAAAACTTTAAAGACGAGCCCATAACAACGGTTCATGACTTTGGCTTAATAAAACCAGATCCGTTTATCAAACAACAATTAAATACTTCTAGCAAGGACGAGATTTGGAAGGTAATCCGCTCACGAATGATTGGGAACGAGACGATCATCTTAGATAAAGACTATTTCTTAAAAAAATATGTCCCTACATTAACAAAGCAAATTTGTGAAGGTTCCATTTATGATTACTTAGAAAAAGATCTCCAACTAAACATCAGCTTTGCAAAAAAAGAAATTGTTGTCGAGGATTGCACGGAAGAAGACAAAAAACACCTTGACTTAGAAGGCTTCTCTCACATTGTTGTCGTTAAAAACTATGTTTATCTAGATAACGCTAGCCTGTTCCAGTACACCGAATCCAGACATAGACTTGATAAGTTCAGGTTTGTCGATTTTGCACGTCGTGGTGTTTAAGGGTATCACAAGAGAATACTTTTCGAATTTATATAAAGCTGCCTCCGAGTATTTTCATACATCTTAGGAGGCAGTTTTTTCTTTCACTAAGACCTAAGTAGCACTTCATCTCCTGGTATTCCAGCCTCATGGTGGTAAAATAAACTTAATCTCTTATTAAGAAAGGAAGTATGTATGAAAAACGATATGATTCAACGATTCACAAGCTATGTAAAGGTCGATACTCAATCCAATGAAAGCATTGAATCCTGTCCCTCAACTCCTGGTCAGTTAGTCCTTGCAAGGATGCTTGTCGAGGAGTTAAATGAAATTGGCATGGAAGATGTCTCACTCGATACATTTGGCTATGTCATGGCCACTCTACCTGCTAACACAGAAAAACAGGTTCCTACAATTGGATTTTTGGCTCATTTAGATACAGCCACTGATTTTACCGGTACAAATGTAAAACCTCAACTAGTTGAAAACTATGATGGACAGGACCTTGTCTTAAATCAGCAACAAAACATTATTCTCTCACCATCTAGGTACCCCAATCTAGCTAACTATAAAGGTCATACACTAATTACGACTGATGGCACTACTCTTTTAGGTGCTGATAACAAAGCAGGAATAGCAGAAATAATGACTGCCATGGCTTACTTACTAAACCATCCAGAAATAAAACATGGAAAAATTAGAGTGGCATTTACACCTGATGAAGAAATTGGGAGAGGCCCACATAAATTTGATGTTTCAGCTTTTCAGGCAGACTTTGCTTACACAGTTGATGGTGGCCCACTTGGTGAGCTTCAATATGAGAGCTTTAATGCAGCCGCGGCAAACATCACCTTCAAAGGTAATAACGTCCACCCTGGCACTGCGAAAGGTAAGATGGTCAATTCCGCGAAAATAGCAATGGCCTTTAACAGTAAACTACCAGCTATGGAAGCACCTGAATTTACAGAAGGCTATGAGGGATTCTATCATTTACTCTCAGTTTCAGGTGATGTTGAAAAAACAACCCTTCATTATATTATCCGAGATTTTGATAAGCTGCAATTTCAAGCAAGAAAAGAAAAAGTAGTAGCCCTTATCGAAGAGTTTAGAACTGTATATGGAGAAGATTCAATCGTTCTTGAATTGAAAGATCAATATTACAATATGAAGAATAAAATTGAGCCCGTTAAATACATCGTTGATATTGCTTACAAGGCTATGGAGAATCTAGGAATTAAACCGATTGTCGAACCCATCCGTGGTGGAACTGACGGATCACAGCTATCTTATATGGGATTACCAACACCTAATATTTTTACTGGTGGGGAAAACTTTCACGGTAAATTCGAGTTTATTTCTGTGGAGAACATGATTCAAGCATCTAACACTGTGATTGAAATCGTTCGGTTATTTGAAGATAGAGGTAACGTCTAAATATAGAGTTAAAAAAATTGTTACAGAAAAAATAAAGGCCTTACTACACTTTATATGTAGTAAGGCCTTTTACATTATGAAGGATATTTAAACGTGTAATTAGTTTTTATACTTATCCTTCATTTCGTCACCTTTTTGATTAATTTCTTCCTTCATATTCTTACCTTCTGTTTCTACATGATCAATTAGCTCTTTATATGTTTCCTCGTATCCTACAATAATTTTATGGCGCTGATCAATAAGACTTTGAATTTCTCCGCGAACTTCCGAACTTATTTGTTCCTTTTTTTGCAAATAATAAATAGCATCATTCAGATGACTTTTCTCAGAGTAGGTTAAATTAGTAAAGTCTGATTTTTTTCCATAAAGTTCATTTATTTTATCAGACTGTTCAGATGAAACTTCATTATAATTCTTTGATGACCACTTACTCCATTCATTATAAAGACGAACGCGCTCTTTTTCCCAGACCCTCTTAAAGTCGTCAGCTGAGTCAACTGTTTCAAATGTGCCTCCACCAGCTTCAGCTACATCTAACAATTGCTTTTGCCCTTCTGTATTAACATTAAATCCAATAATATTCACAACTGCTTTGATATTTGAATCATGAAGGTCCTTTGCAGCTTTGACTGGATCACCATCACATGTTTCAATCCCATCACTTACTACATAAATAATGTTTTGCGCTTGCTTATCAACGCTCTCAAAATCCTTTTTTGTTTCATTTATCGCATTAGCAATTGGTGTCCATCCTGTCGGTTTGAAACTGTTTAATGAATCTTTAAACTCTGATTCATTGTAAGGATTTAATTCATATACCACTTCTGTACTTGAACAGGAAACCTTTTTGTCGCTATCACTATTACTTCCTTTATGTCCATAAACTCGTAATGATATATTCGCACCTTCTGGCATTGACGCTACAAACTCATTAATCGCCTGCTTTGCCAGCTCCATCTTTGTTTTCCCACCAACTTTTTGTGCCATACTTCCACTAGCATCTAGCAAAATCGCAATATTTGACGTACCATTAACAACCTGACCATCGTCTAACTTCATGCCTTCTGGTGTTCCAGAAATAGCTGTTTCTATACTAGCATTATACTCCTCTGCAAAATCATAGTATTCTTTGTATGTTTCAGATTCACTCATTAAGCCAAGCAAATAATCATAAACTTGGAAGCTATCTTTATCTTGGAAACTATTATCATCTAAATCTCTATGTACGACTGCTTGATTGTAACTGTTCCCGTAATATTCACCTGATTTTTCTGCGACTATTTCTTCAACAGATGTCGAAATTTCTATTTCTTCCTTCTCTGTACTTGCCTCTTCTTTATCATCATCTGTTTCTTTGTCATTTTCGGTCTCTTCACTTTTTGCTTTATCAGAGGTAGCTTGCTCTTTTGTTGTTTCATCTGAACCACACGCTGACAAAATTCCTACTATTAAAATAAACATCATGAACAAAAATAAGTTCTTTTTCACACCGCAACTCTCCTTAATCATACATTTTAGTACCTTCTATACCAATAACACAGATTTACATTAAAATACATATTTAATCTGGTTTGTTAATAAAAACCAAACTTATCTCCTAGTTATTTTAGTATTGCACAGTATGGAAGACACATAAATAATCAGTTAAACGTAGGTCATAAGTTTCGCAATTTGTGTCATCTATCAACCATAAGGACTATACATTTTTTCTTTCTTAACTATGAAGCGTAAGGCTCCCGTTAATGGTGAAAAGCCAAACACGCTAGACTAGAGAAGGTTACTGGTGCAGCTCACTCCTCTTCCTAATAAAGCCATATAAACATATTTAGGACGACAGCTAGTTCAAAGTTGACTTATCTTATGAAGAAGTATGAAATTTACTTATCGCCGGGCTCTAGGTTCTAGGTCCAGCCAACTTTGAAAAGCGCAAAAACCCCTTCTAAGCGTTATATAACAAAAATGGCCACAATAAGGCTTCCACTGTGGTTGCTTTCCTCTATCGGTCAGCTTTTTCTTAACAAGCCATTACCTTCATCATGTTATTTTGGACTCGTTGAATGGACCAATAATTCATCACCGCTAAACCCGATATTCAATTGAACGATTTTCCCATCCTTATCTAGATCATAAATCCACTTATTTTCCTCTTTCTCTAATGGGGCTCCAAAGGATTCCTCAATTTCTGATTTCGTCATCCCTTCCTTCAGTTCATCCACCTGTTCCTGTGTTACCGTACCTTCTTTACTTCCACAAGCAACGATAACCACTGTTAATATCATGATTATCATTGAAATCATTATTTTTTTCATGCTGATTCTCCCCTAATTTAATTAACCCATAAATTTAACGTTATCGATCAGTACCAACCCTTGATATTAGTACTTAGAAACATATAAAATGTCGATTGTCTTAAAAAAAATATAATTCCTTATAATCGCCAATTATAATATCTTTAAATATTCCTTCTTCTACTTTTTTTAAGTAGATTTTGCATGTTGCACCATTACTACTTTTCTCTGTATGTATTATCTTTATCTTTTCTTTCTTTCAAATACCTATTTCTAATTCACGAATTGGTTTATCCCCTAAATTAAATTCAGATTCTTCTGTTCCTAATTTTCCTAACTCTATTTTTAACTCAATAACATTAATTAATTCTTTAACTTATCCATAGTACAAGAATTTGATAATTTCCTTGACACTAAAAAGAGTTCCAAGTATTACCTCTATCTGGAACTCTCTAACATAAATCAAAAGTGTTTTCGTTTTATTTACCACTATAACTATTTCTGAGGTTTCATTATCTTTCTAATAAAGAAGATATTATATTTATAATGTAATAGGTTTCCTTACTTCAAATAACTCTACTTCTTCTTTTGGAACCCACTTTTCATAGTAATATTTATCCGTTCTATCCATACCTAATTTTTTGCTATTTCTGCATCTGGTGTTCCTATGTGATAGGAATCTCCTTTTTCAGTTCTCACATTAATTTCTTCATTCTTATATTTCCCATGTGTCTTTATTAGAAAGGGGTTTTGAATTTCATCAATTCCTACATTCTTAACAAAAGCATTTGCAATCTTATCATGTTTTTTAAACCCTTCCAATAAAGCATCTGAATCGTATGAAATTAGGTTTACGCTACCGTCCTGTTTCTTAAAGAAGCTATATTCCTTATTGTTATAAGTTGTGAAATCTCCACTTCTTATCATAGCAATATCACCTCTACTTATTTACTTTTGTAAAAACTCCATCTTCAAAGATGCCTACTAGTCTCTCTTTACCATTGACAACCTCATATAGTTCAGCGCCATCCTCTGGTAAATATCTGTCATTAAATTGCCATTCTGGTACAATTCTACCGTTTCTAGCACCTGTAAAACCATTTAGTGTGCAAGGGGGACCATCTATATTCCCTCATAGACTTACGTCTTCTTTCCTTTCAAATACCTTGACATCATGCTTCGGAATCCAACCCTCATAATAATATTTATCGGATCTATTTAAATTTAGTGATTTTGCTATTATTGCATCTGAAGTTCCCACTAAATATTGATCATGATTTTCATTATGAACATTAAACTCTGAATTTTTATATGTTCCATATGTTGAAATTCTATATACATTATTTAGCAAATGACTACTAACCGTTTTAACATATCTTCCAGTTGATAGTTCCTTATTAAAACCCATCTGTAAGGCTTCAGAATTATCTGTTACTAGGTTTACAGTGTTATTTTCATTTATAAAAATTCTATATTCTTTACCGTCTACCATAGTGTATTTACCCTTTTTTAGCATTAGAGCACACCTCTTTTATTAGAATTACTTAGCTACACTTACGAATTTACCATTATTATAGACAGCTAATAATCTTTCTTCTCCATCGATAACTTCATAGAGCTCAGCACCATTTTTTGGTTCGAAATAGCCATTAAATTTCCACTCAGGTACTATTTTTCCATTTCTGGCTGCAGTAAACCCATTTTGTGTACACGGAGGTCCATCAGTAGTAGTACCACCAAATCTCTCACCATATGGTACTTCAATTTTATTAACATCAGAACTTTGAAATCTAATCATTGCATAAGAGTTTGCACCTTCTGGATAAGGTCTTGAACCATCCCACGTCGTATAATCTAAACGAGATGTCTCTACTACATCATCATACATTCTTATATCAGCTACATCCTCTACTTTTGCTACGTAACCACCTACTTCAGTATATTGCCCTGAAAGATACTTCTCAATATCATTAATAGGTAGAGTTTTTTGCAAAAGTGTCTCATTAGTTATTGGTTGTACAGAATCACGAATATCTTTCAAAATTTTGGTCTCTGACTCTGTTAAGTCTGATACTGATTTTAATCTTAAGTTGTGGAAATCTTCCAGTGTAAGACGATGATGTGTTAATAATTCTGGGATTTTTTCACTAAAACCCTTCAAATCACTTGTAGCATCAAAACCATGTTTTCCTGCTCCGCCTTTATTTAAACCACCAGCATCTATCTCATCTATCTTACTCAATGTATCCTTACTCGTATTCCCCATTGCATCCGTATTCCTAATAGGAATATCCACAACATCAATACCTTCAAATGCAAGGTTCATTCTTCTAGTAGATTGGATATTAGTGGCTGATGCTAGGGCATTCCTTGTGATCTCGCCTATATCCTTTGCGTCACGAACAAGTTTGTCTTTCACTGCACTAGGAGCATCCTTTATGGTAGAAGCTGCACTTCTCAAACGTGCAACGGATTGTTCACTAGCTGTTTTTACCAGATTATCAAGATGTGTAGCCCCTTGTTGTAGACTACTTCTTACTCCTGTTCTTAAACCTAGTGCACCTGTATGGCTTCCGAGATTGGCAACATGAACAGTACGACTAAACTTGGCTAAACCACCTACGCCAGGAATAATATCTATCGGACTTAACAAACCACGTACCCAACGTTCTTGAGTTCCTAGTTCTCTACCTGATACCCAATCGTTCCCAGATACAGCTGAACTTAACTCTAGAGAACCGTAAGCTACACCTAGTGCAAGACCAGCAGGAGGGCAAATTACTGTTACGGCTACAACCACGACCAATGCTCCTATATGTACCCAAAACTCTTTATTTTCCTGTTGATTCCGAATCGATTCATATTCAAATGCTTTCATATTCACGATAGCTTGTTGGTATTCCTTTTGTGTGAAGTCTTGGTCAGGATTGGTTTCTTTCCAGGCGTCGTATTCTAATTTTATTTGATTGGCGTAACGATTATCACCACTGAATAAATCATCCAAGTTTACTTCCGTTTTTGGAACTTCTAGTGTTTCTTGTGGACCATATCTCGAGTAATTGATCTTGACTTCTGTTACACCAATTCGATTTTGTGTTGTATAGTTTGATATCGACAAATCTCTCATTGCTTCAACGAATTCATCCATATCTTCATAGAATGGTTGGTCAATTGTACGGTCGACAATATCGCCAACTTTCCCGGCAAAAGAATGCAGAACCTTGAAATCTTCAAATAGTTCTTGGTATTTATCCTTTTGACTTGTGTGGTGGAAAGAAATCACCCCATCACTGTCATATTTTGCAATGTCATCTTCAGCTCCGTCTAAATTATCGCTTAAATCCTTTAATTCGTCGATCATGCCCTTTCCCCAACGCCCTAAACCAATTAGGTCTCCAATACCATCTCTCATCTTTTCCCAGTCTGCAGGGATGTATTTTACGTCCATAGCTTATATCCCCAACTTCGCGATAATTTGTTCGGCAATTTCTTGGTCAGCTTCCATCATTGTGTTTAGAATATCAATAACTAACGTTGAAGCACGACTATAGTTATCGTATAGATCCATAATCTTTTCATTTGCTTCTGCATATACTTCCATTGTTTTCTTTGCCTTTCCCTCTGTATAAAAATCAATGTTCCCAAGCTTTTCAATACTACTAGCTGCATTCGACTCTAATTCGGTTATAATCTCCTGCAAATAAGTAAAGATTGTTGTCATCTCATCTGTATTAACATTAATTAGTGATGCAGAGCCTCCACCTCCACTACTCATCGCTGCTCTAACCATTTATTTGTGCCTCCTTGTAAGGGAATTCCATTTCATCAAAGACCTTTTTCAGAAACCAATATTGACTCGCATGGTAATACTTTTTATAAATGGGATCAACCATCATTAGCTTCCCATCCTTTGTGAAAATAAGCCATTGTTGGTAATAGGCAGAATTGGTGCTTATCTTTGGTACTTCCTTTAAATGAAATAGCTCCAAATTCATAAACATCGATTCTGGTTCAAACCCTTCAACCTCTTTTTTCTCTTGGTTGGATAATTCTTTTTTAAGAAAGTCTTTTTCCTTTTCATCGGGTTCTCTTACGATGACAGGGAACTTTTCACCTAACATTTTCAAAACAAGTGATTTTGATATAACGTGTAATTGATAATGTTCTGGTTCTTCCAACTCAACCAGCATAATTAACTCGTCTTTTTCACGGTCTTGGAAAGCGAACATTAAATTATTTATTCGAACATACTTTTCACTTTGATGATATGTTTCAACCGCTTTAATCACCATTGCCCCAGCCTTTGTTATTTTTCCATCGAGAGAAAGAATCTCCTTCTCTCTTAAGCGAAAATGAGCCTCTTCAAAGACTTTCTCACCCTTTAATTGATACGTCTGCTTATCAGGTAAGCCAAAAAGGACATTTCCACCAAAAGCAGCAGCTAACAGGTATAACTCAGGTCCAGTAAATGTATCTGTCGCTTCTAATGTCTTATTCATCATAAGTTTCTCACTTCTTTTACAGCACTATCTTTGTTAAAGTCATCGATATAATCATCCAAGTTATTTAACGCTTTTGTTTGTTTAGCTGCTACCGACACCAAATCTTTATGATACTGCTGAATAATGTCAATGTATGTCAAAAATGCATCTCTAGATTTCCCACTCCATTTTGCTGAATGGACATATGAGGATAATTCCTCGCAACGATCATAGGTAGTTTTTAAAGATTGTTCCAATGTTCTTGCAGCTGTCTTTGCATCATTTACTTTGTCACCATAAATTTTAACGCTTCCCATATAATCGCTCCAATCTCTCTTTACGTTCTTTAGCCTCTTTAGCTTCTTTTGCTGCTTCTTCTCGAATCGCCAGGTTTTTATAGTAAATATAACGCTCATAAGCTTGATTGATTGCTGTATTAAGTGAAGACCTTTTCTCTTTATCGGTATTATACCGCTCCATTAATTTGTCATTTAATTCTTCTCTTTTCGGATCAAAATCATTGGATGGTATTTTTGTATTTGAAAGATTAGGAATTGATCCAGAATAACTACTGTATGCTGAATTGGCTTCTGCTACTTTTTTATCATGATCTGCAAGTGCATCATTTAACTTGTCATGCAATTTATCATAATCATCCCTTTTAATTTCAGTATCTGTTTTAAACCAATTAAACACTGGACTTCACTACCTCTCGTTTTTGATTTGGGGCGACAATCTTAATTTTTTCTGCTTTCCCTTGTTTTATATAATAAGCTTCATAAGGGAGTAGGCCCTTCTCTTTATAAGGTCGATTCAACACTTCTAACATATTTTGATCAGCGATTCTGCCAATTAACACACCGACTTTTTGTTTTTTCAATGTTGTTGTGATGTCATCATATTGTCTCTCTATCGCACCATGTGCTGCTCCAACAACAAAGTGAATCCCAACTCTAGCTCCTGTTTGAATAAGCTTGGCAATTGTTGTTTGTGTTGTTAATGATGCTGAATCGATCACAAATGACACATCAGTTATAAGTACGACCATTGGACGTATTTCTTTCAGGAAATCATTTGTCGTTGCACGCCCACCTGTTGCCGATTGCACTTCACGAAATGCATCTTCTCTAGCCTCAAACAACCCTTGGAGACGTTCAGTAAATAGATCGATAGCTTCACCCGATTCTGCGTACATATCGACTTGATCCTTATATGAACCAAATCTAGTGGCCGTATTGTCTATCATTCCGACATCAATATGGTCGTTAAATTCAATACTTGAAATAATAGTTAAATAGGTTTGTTCTACTGAATCAATGAGGTCACCTAAGATCAATGTTGTATGATCTTTGACAACACTTAACTCGATTGGTTCTACCTCTTCAAAGTCAACAGCAAAAGGTATTCCACCTTTTTCAATAATTGCCTTAGTCTCTGATTTATCGATAAAATCAGTGAAGTCAATTTTCTCAGGAACCATCGGTATCCCCTTTGGGATCTTACCTGTCCAAGCTTGTTTCATTTCGCTAGACTCTCTTTGTATTTCTTCAATGATGTTCAACGTGTCCTTACCTTTTACCGGGAGCGCTGTTTGGAAAACAGTTGGTTGGTCTAACTTAACTAATCCCCGACCAGGTAGTTCCTCTATATTCAAAGTTGTTCTTCCTACTATATTTCTAGGTTCTGTTTCGTCAATCATATATAAAAAAAGTTGGTGCTTGATATTAGCAAGCAATGGAGCCCTCATAGCACTTTGACGCCCCGCACTTATCGCCATATGAATACCTACACTGGCACCTTCTCTAGCAATCTGTGAAGTTATTTTTTCAAACTCATCTTTATAAACTGCGTCACCTACAGAGTCAATTGTATCGATCACTAATAGAATCGAAGGCACTTCTTCTCCGCTCGCACGCTCATACATTTGGATAGTGGCAACTCCATATTTACTTAGTTTTTGTTTTCTTTCCTTTAAGGCACTTTGTATACGGCGAATTAACTTTGCCAATTTATCTTCTTCATCAACCATAATCGTATCTGCTATATGTGGGAGATCTTTCAATGGTAGCAAACCATTTGTTCCTAAATCGATCAGGTACATATGCACTCGTTGTGGGTTATTTTTTCTAGCCACATCCATAACAATACTTTGTAGAAATATCGATTTTCCATATCCTGGACTGGAAAAGACTGCAATATGCCCATCCCTTGATAGATTTAGTGATAATGGTTTTTGCGCTTGCATTTCTGGAATATCAAGAAGACCGACTGTGACCTCTAATGGTTTTTTTTCTTCATCCCACGTTTCTTTGTAATCCACTATATGTAAATCGGAAAGATAGATTCTATCTTCTAATGGAGGTAGCCATGGTCTAGGAAGATCAGGAATCTTTTCACTCTTTGTATAGGCATCAATAAAATCAATGACAGCTTCCAGCTCTGTTGGTACTTTTGAAATGGTTTCTTTATTGGCTAGACCACTCAAATCTTCAGAGATAATATCATATTGTCCAAGGTCATTTATTGCAAAAATCGTTGTGTCTACAAGATCTTTTTCATCCTTATCTGGAAGGTAATCTGCACCACTCCATGCACTTTGGAATAATTCATAGATTTCATTATTGCCTACTTGTAAGTAGGCACGACCTGGAAGGGTGATCTCTGCTGCATCAGGCGTCTTTAAAATCTCAGTCGAATCACTCGCATTTTGCACCTTGAGAGCTAACTTAAACTTAGAGTTTGACCAGATTTGATCGTCGACAACACCACTTGGCTTTTGCGTTGCCAAGATGAGGTGAATCCCTAGAGAACGACCGATTCGAGCAGTCGAGACGAGTTCTTTCATGAAGTCTGGTTGTTCAGATTTTAACTCGGCAAATTCATCTGAGATCAAAAATAAATGTGGCATTGGCTCACTTGCCTCACCTTGTTTATAAAGTTTTTGATATTGATTGATATGATTAACATCATGCTCACCAAACAAGCGTTGACGTTTTTGTAACTCCGCTTTAATAGATGCAAGTGCACGCATCGATTGTGCGCCATCTAAATTTGTAATCGTCCCTAATAAATGTGGTAAATTCTTAAATAAATTTGCCATCCCGCCACCTTTATAATCAATCAATAGGAAGGAAACTTCATACGGATGAAAATTTACAGCAAGTGAAATGATATAGGATTGGATGATTTCTGATTTACCAGATCCAGTCGTACCGGCAACTAAACCATGTGGCCCATGTGCCTTCTCGTGTAAATTCAAGTTGACGATATCCTCTTTTCCACGTAATCCTAATGGAACAGCTAAGCTTTTATATGTTTCATTTTGTGCCCAACGTAATGGAATACTTAAATCTTCTACCTTCTCCACACCATACATTTCAAGAAATGTTACACTTTCAGGAATTGAATTTTTCAAATTTTGCAAATGGTTAAGTGGTGCCAACGCACGTGAAATATCCTCTTTATTAAATCCACCTGGGAAATGATCCAAAGTAAACTTTCTGTTAACCAATTCACCCTCTTCAAGAATGATATTGCCATTCTTCGCATCTCGGATATCGATAACAGTTTTCACATGTTCTGGAAGAGACTGCATAACATCTTGAACAAACAGTAGTGAAACACCCAGTTCACTCGGGTCTTCATTAAAGAATTCCATAACAGAGTGATCCAAAATCATTTTTTCATCGGTAATTAGTACAACAAAATGGGGAGAGAAATATAATTTTTCGTTTTTATTACCTTTTTCATCAATCGCTAGTTTTCGTTCTTTTAACATTTGGTAAAGTGAATTCAAGACTTGATCTCTAGAGCGGTCGTGATAAACAAAACCACGTACATTTATATCCCGTAAACTAGCATGTGGCAACCAACGCATCCAGTCCCATTTTTCTTTTTCCTCTTCTGGAAAAATTGTAACAAACTGCAAATCAAAATAACTGTGGAACAAGGACATCTGAGTTACTAATAACTGCAATTGTTCCAAAACAAGATAGCGTTGACCGATATACCCGACCGGACCTTTCGATAAAGAGGTCACCACCGGCACAGACTCTAGTGCTAGATATTGTGAACGAAGTTCTCGTGCTGTTTCGATCAATTCATCTTTTTCCTGGGTGAATTCTTCGATATTAAATTCAATTTCAAAACTTGAGTCTACCCTACCTAATCCGACACGGTACATGAGAAAATCGTGATGGAACATCGTCTTTTCATAGATTCTTGAATCGACACTCACAGCCATTTCACGCAATTTCCCAATACTTGGATAATGATAATGTAGCGCATGCCGTTGTTCTCCACTTGCCTTATATAATTCCTTTGTTTTCTGTTTCAAATATTCCTGGTAGCTCTCTTCTCGTTCCTTTGTATCCAAACGATATTGCTTTAGACTCTTTATATAAGTTGTGATTGAAAAGATCACTGTCACTACTGTCATTGAAAGCATGATGATGATATAAATTCCGCTTGGTCGAAAAAAAGAAACCAAAATCATAGCTGCAATCATAACTAATGGTGGGACAATAACACGTGCCAATTGTTCACTTGGTTTTCTTGGGATAGAAGTAGGCTTCGCCATTTTTAACTTTTCTACAGGTTCACGATAGATGATTCGCGGTGATCGGTGATAATCCGGATATTCTTCTCCATATCCGTAGGATTCTCCATGTAAACGAACTAATTTTGTTGATTTTACCACATCAGTCTTTAGTATCTCGATTTCATCTTTTCCGATGTTCATTAGAAGTCCATCAAAGAAAAGCTGGTCGCCTGGTTCAAGCACCACATTTCCATTTGTTTTACTAAAATTGTGATACACAAGACCATCGTAAATTTCTAGCTTGAACGACGCCCCCAGCTGATCACGAATTAGAATAAGATCGACTGTTGAGTTTTGTAACCATACATCATCATATTCATTTTTGCCGAATGTCATACTATACTGTCTTGCTGTATCATATACCTGCCATTCCGTTTCATCTGTTAAATATAGATGTAGTGGTGTTTCAGTTAGTGCTATTGTAAGTTTCCCATTATCTTTAAGTCGTTGATCTCCAATTTTGCAGACTTCACCTGACCATTCAATTCTTACAGGTCTTTCCTCCATCATTGCCGAAAATGTGACCGTATTTGTATCACTATTCCCAATTGTAATAACCCTATTTTCGTATAAAATTAAATGGCATTTGTGTAATTGATCTCCATAGCTTAGTAGTAGTAATCGTCTCGCCATCCTTCAATCTCCCTCTCCAAACAAAAATTGCTCGTTCATTCGATAAGATTCTTCCTCTTCTATAAGGAATCACAGACTACTCTTTCTTCTCTGTCTGTTCCTTACCTTCTGCTGCATCGCTATCTTTTGGTAGCTCTGTTTTTTCCGTATTAGGTCTATCTTTCGTTGTCGTTTCTTGTTTTTCTCCTTGGTCTACCACATCTGGATTAACTTGTTCCTCCACTACGTCTTTTTCATCTTCGGTTACTGAGCCGGATGTCTGTGAATCCTGTAGTGAATCGGTACCATATTCCTCTGTATATTTAACAAGTTGTTCCTGGTATTTTTGCACCTCTTCTTCACGTTCCGATCCCGTCATATCAGGGTCATTTTTCGTTCTTTCTATTTGTTTAATCAGTCCATACATGATTAATTGAGGATCATCAATATACATCGCAAGATCTATTGATTTGTCAAAATCACCTCGTCCATTATAAATCCAGTATAATAAGTAATTTTCATCACTTTTCATACTAATGTTTTTCATAATTGACTCTTTTTGTTCATCGGATAGTTTCTCTGACTTAATGTACGAATAGGCTAGCACATACTTTCCAGCTACTGGTATTTTCTCTGGTTCTTCCCCCTGCATTTCACTGATTACCTGGCCATAGTCCGTCGCAAGGAAGTGGCGATGAGCCTCTAGTAAATGATTTTGAAAAGGTACTTTACCAAAACTGAAATAAGCCAGAGGTACCGCTAAAATAACGGAAACGATAATCATTGTAATGGTTAATTGTTTGAAGAGGCGAAACCTTTTCTTAGGTACAACCTGCATATTTCTATCTGTTTGGTCTTTTTCTTGTAGATAACTAGCTTCTAGGAGATTGATCAGTGAGTTTAAATCCTCTGTTTCCCCAATTTCACGCTCAAATTCTGTATCTCTAGCATTCTTTAAAGACCCACTGTAAAGTTCATCAAAGGTATACTTCTTGGAAAACAATGCAACGACTAAACATTTATATTGGAGAACAAACTTATCTTTATCGAGTTCAAAGGGTGGTACCAAGTCACGAATGCCACGATAGACCAAAGATGGTAAGAGGTTATCATCAAATACAAGATTTTCAGGATGTAAGAAGAAGGTCATTCGAGTTGATAGAGCCTTCTCAAACCGAGAAATATTACACAATAACCGTAATTTATCGCTTCGACTCAGCTTTAACACATCTTCCCATTTCTTTACCTTTGAATCGACGATGAATGAAAAGGTAAAGATATCCTCACCATCTTCAACTTGTGCAGGTACAAAATTGTCCGCCTTTTCTGTAATAAGCGCCAACTGACGAATATCCTTAACATGTGTCTGAGACTTTGCCAACTTTAGCTGCCATATGTCATCATTGATCGAAAATTGGATAGGCACTGAATCCATTTCTATGGTTCGTTCATTCATTTTCATTGACTCCTTTTTCTAAGTTGAGCAAGTTTATTGCTTAGTCTTTTTAGTTATCCACGCTACTACCTTAAGCGTTTTATGACTTTAGGGAAATGATCTTGATAAGGGCTTTTTTGAAAAGAGCGTTATAAAACTATTAGAATATCACCGTCTGTCACCGAAAAATCAACAAGACGGTCATCATCAGTCAATAGGAGTTTTTTTGCTGGTACCTTTACTGCGAAAAGAACTTCTCTCTTAATATCGAGATTTAATGTGTCCGCTAAGTTCATAAGCAATTGTTTTATAGGCTGATGTATTGGGATTCTTAAATCGTATTGTTTATCATCCCACTTACTGAAATCGATCGTAATATTAATATGTGTTCCATATGCCATCGCCTTTATCCCCCTAACTAAAACATCTTTCTCATCATCAAGAAAAGGCCTGCACAGCCCATTAGAACTAATCCACTTAAGCCTGCCACTATATTTGCGCTTATACTTTCCTCTTCATTATCTTCGTTATTATTCTGATTTATGGCAACTGTCATTTCAACATCATAATCACTTGTAAACAACGTTTCTTCCGTTTCCATTAAAGCTGTGTTGCCCTTACTATCTGTAACGAAAAGGACATTTTCAAGTTGCTCTGTTGTATCTTGCAATTCTTGTTGTTTAACTTGGATTGCTGCCCGAGTTTGTTCTTCAAACAAACTCGGGGCAATTTTATCTAATTCGGTTTCCTTATTATCATTACTGCCTGAATTTTTTCGGTCTGTGTCATTCTGGCCAATTCGTTCCATTTTCACTTTCATCTTTCCAGTATCTTCAGGACTTTCCTCAGCAATTGTTAAGGAAGGAAAAATGCTCAAGGTTACTATTAGGGAGACTGCTATAACACTAGATCGTTTCACTAACACCCTCATCATCAACCTCCTTGCTTTTTGCAAAACGGTTTAAGACAAATAAATGACCTGCAATACTAATGACAATTAAAGCGAGACAGCTGTAAATGATTGATTGATTGTCTCCTAGACCATTTCCAAATTCCATCAGTAACTTCTCTATATATTGCAGCGGAGAAAATGTACGTAATTTAGCTGCAATTGATACTTTTTCTAAGTGTAGTCCTAATGCTTCCGTTAAAAATAAATAGAGACTCAGAATAATAAGTAGAATAAACATACCTACCATTTTTAATTGTCTTAATAAGTAAGTTGCTACAAGTAGCATAGCCAGCATAATCAAAGTAATCGTACCGGTCCAAAGCAAGAATTCATCTTGACCCATCTGTAATAAATAACCAGAAAGCAACCCAATTACTATTCCTTCAATAATCCCAATACTTGTAGTTACAATCGTTATCGGTCCATTGTTACGAACCATTGACCGTTCTTCCTCAAATGTATCTTTCTGTACCCTTTTTCTTTCATTTGTAGAGATAACATAGGCAGTAAATAAACAAACGATAAAACAAATTAACACGATAAAATACGGTGTGAATTTATTTCCTGCTACAATAACTCCATCATTTTTTGTTTGAACTGGATTCGAAAGAAAACTGAATAGATTTTCATTTTGCCTTTCACCTACTCGACTATTGGCTAAGACGCCGGCAAAATTTTCTGCGAATGTTTGATCTTCGACTAGCTTTTCAGTTAGATTTTCAGACAAATCAGCTGCATCTTCGACAATATCAGAACCACTTGTTTGAATTTTAGCTGCTTGGTTATCAATCGCCTCAAATGTTTGATAAACCCCATCAGCTGTATTTAAATTACCCTTTGATTGTTCTGCAAGTGATTGACTTGCAGCTAATAAAGAACTAAATTGCCCATCCAATTCGACTACAACACTTTGTACTTCATCCTCATTATTAAGGATTTTAGTCTGTTCATCTTGTAAGTTAAGACTTGCCTCTCTCCAAGAAGTCACATCATTTAATGATTCTGCTAGATTTGTATTTAAAACATTTGCTTGGTCTGTCGTTTGGTTAATCAAATTTGACATTGTCTCTGAGTCTTGAACAGCCTGGTTCACCATAGCGATATAAGTATCCATATCGGTTTGTAAGTTCTCAGTTTCAATGCGTACTTCCTCTGTAATTTGTTCCGCTAGATAATTTGCTATCACTTCAACAATATCCTGCTTATTAAACAGGTAATACAATGAATCTGGTGTTGTTAAATCTGATAGCTTTGTTTGACTCAATTGATCTACGAGATCAGGATTAAACATGTTAATTCCAAAGTAAATATCATATAACATTAGCATTCTTTGATAATTGCTTATCGTATCACTTGCTGCATTAAAAAGTATGCTTGTTGAATCATTTATAAGTGGTGACATCACTTGATGATTGATGGTATTATTGATTACTTTTAATTTTTCGGTTGGATTTTTAGGTTGATCATCCTGTTCATCCTTATCTCCTGAATCATTACCATCCTCTTCATTACCATCACCAGGTTTTTCGTCATTTGGATTCCCTGGATTTAGTTCTTCTTCACTTTGCTCATCTTCACCGGTGTTCTCTTCCACTGGATTTAGTGGATCAAGATCATTTTCTTCTGCGTTATCATCATTGAGATTTGTATCCTTCTCTACGCTGACATTCTGCTCTTCATCACTAGCCTTCATCTCACCGGAGTTTATATTCTCGCTGCTATTGGTGATATTAAGGACTTGTACAGGTAGTACAGGATCATCCGTATCAACAGGTGGGGCAGTATCTTTATCTGTTGGATCTGTTGGATCTGTTGGATCTGTTGGATCAGCTATCTCTGGATTTCCTGGTATTTCTAATTCTGGTTCTTCTGGAACTTCCGGTATTTCTGGTTCTGATGGTAATTCTGGTTTATCAACATCTGTCACATCTTTTTGGACAATATTCCAACTCCATGTAATCGGTTGGAACACATCAACCCCGCTGCTTTTGTCTTTCAAATGAAGCTTCAACTTAACAATGAATTTCCCTTCATCTGTCGCCGGAAGGGAAATTTTTTTATTTTCGCTATAAGAAGTTGTATAATCCATTTCTTGCTCATCAGGTAATGTTAGTAGTACTTGATTCACTTCATACTCTTCTGGAACGTTTAATGTAAGTTCCTGTCCTTTCTTCTTATTCTCAGGAAGGATTACAGAGTCCGTTACATTTACACCAGTTTCCACTAAATCGCTCAGGATTTGATCCACTTGGTCTGCCAGAGGGGTGCTATCTGTAGGGCGCTCGGGGATAAATCCAAACTCACTAGTATATTTATTGGTCACCTCAATGACATTTTTTAATTGATTATACGTTCCTTCCGCTATGTTTAACCCATCCAAATCATCGAGATTTAACGAAGGGAGCTTATTTATTTGACGCTCAAGACTTTTCTTTGCATTATTATCTGGCTTAGCAAAGATCATATTTAAGTAAACATCTTGCTCTTCACCAGAAGAACTTCTAATTGACTTCTGTAATTTATCTGCAAGAGTCTTCTGCATATCTGATGCTAATGTATCTGTTAACTTTGTATCAATTCTACCCATCTTTTCTTTCGTCGAATGAAGATACGTTTGAATGGCTACTGATTTTGAAATAATTGTAGCTGTATTTTGTTCTTCATTTTTCATTATGAATTGATTGTTAATTGCCTCATTCGCCGCTTGTAAATGATCAAGTTGCTGCAAGGCATCCTCACTATTCATACCACTATCTAAATCAGATAAAAGGTTAGATAGATCTTTTGCCAAGAGGCCATTCGCAGCTTGTTTTTCAGCTAAATTCATAAAGCTATCTTGGTAGGTTTGAGTTTTTTTAACGCCCTCTCCAAGATTACTCTCGAATTCTTTTAATATATCTTGTAAACCATCGAAGCTTGCTTTGGAAATTTCCGTATCACTTTGAACTGCTTTAAATTGTGAAGTATAGTTAGACAACGGACGATTAATTGTATTATTATACATATATGTATAATTTTGTTCCTTTTCTACAATTGAGCTAATGTTATCTTGTGCGTCCTGCAAATTCCCGATAATACTAGCAAAATAAACATCGATAATTCGACGATTAAAGTCACCTAAGATCGAACTTGCCGTATTTTCAGCTTCTGCTTTTACTTTATTATTGTCGGTGGCATTTATCTTATAGTTCAGTAATACTTGATCAGGTGAAGCAGAATCTATCGATAATGCTTTATCTGTAAAGTCATTTGGGATGACAATCATCATATTATAAACGTTACGCTCTAGACCACTTTCCGCAACTCCACGGCTGACAATATACCATTCATGTTGTGCATCCTTTTCTATACTGTTTATAAATTCTGAACCAAATTCATAATGATTCCCATTAAATTCTGTCCCTTCGTCCTCGTTTACCAACGCTACAGCCATTTTCTGAACTGCATTGTTACTGGTCTTTGAGGCTTGGTTCAATGCAAGGTAGGAAATACCTGCGGACAGAGCTAATACTAAAACGAGAAACAGTAAGACACCTCTTTCTATTCTTTTCATCAATCTCAACTCCTGCTAGTGATAAGTAGTATGTATGCTATTTATAAGTTCATATATAGAAAGAGAAAGGTCCTTGATCACCCGACAAGCATCAACCTTTTTAAAGTTGGATTGTTGAAGCTGGTTATCGTGCACTTCTTTCCATTGTGAAAATCCAGAAATTTACCAAACAAGACCAAAAGCCACACAACAGTTGTTGCGTGGCTTTTGGTTAAGGGAACACAGGAGACCCGAAATGACTCATTCCACCAATCATATGTTCACCTTATTAGTTAACACGGATTGATTAGTTTAAACCAAAATTTCGTGATAATTGCTCATCATGTTGAGCCACTGCGTCTGCAGTTTTTGTCAACTGCTCATTAATTTCCTGCATTAGCTGAGCAAAATTTTGCACTTTTGGACTTAATTCGTTAAATTGGTCATCGAATCTTTCGAATGCGCGACCTTCCCATTCTCCACGTAATTCATTTTGTAAGTTTCTTAAGTCTGTTAAAATTTGTTCAATTTGTCGTGAACTTTGACCATAGCGAGCTGCTTTAGCTGTAAGTTCAGCTGGGGTCATACGAATTTGTCCTGCCATTTTTTCTTCCACTCCTTCAGAATTATATTGCCTACTCTAAAAATAAACCTGTTTCATCACAGAAAACCATGATAAACATCTTTCAAAAGAGCAGGGAATTATCTAACTCATATAATAGTCAACTAGTTATGTATTTTATCTTAAAGTCAATATTAAATAACTACCTGCCATTACATATATACCCAATTTATATGATGCTTTTATCTCAGTCAATCGGTATTGATGGTTTAAATAAAAACACAGATAACGACCTACGTCATACTACTCAAAAAACATAAATTTTCGCAAAGTGGTGTATATCTTTTGACTCACTTTCAATCTTCCTCTGAAGAATTTTTCCATTTTCTATTAAAATAGTCACCATACTAGATTGATAGATTATGACATCTTTTCAAATCAAAAAATCAGCTAACATAGACAAATGATTGAGAAGAAAAAAAGAAGCGCAAAACCTATAAGGTCTGATATAACGAAAAAAACCACCTCTAATTGTGAAGTGGTTTTTTGCAGTCATTGTTTCTACTATCTATATGTTTGATTTAGGTCATTTTTTAATATGAAAACAACATTTGGCAAAACTCTTTATTTTCCTTCGGGTTCTTGTGCCTTTTCAAATTCTCCTTCAAAATAAAAGGTGCTAGGATATTCAATAACTTTATAAGAGTATTTTTTCATATGTTTTACATATTGCGTTTTTGAAATTGTCACTAGTTCTCCAGTCTTACGAACCTTAACAACTTCTCCTTCTTTGTACAAATTGTTTAAGTATTTCAACCCGACACTTCCCTTCTCATATTATTATACCATATTGAGCCGTTTCCTCTACATTGATGCGGTTTCTACTCTATCCTTACTGCTAAATAAGATAATGACAAACAACCATAATTTGAGCCTAACACCAAAAATCCCCTCACCTTTTAGCAAATACATGTCTTACGTTTTTTCCCTATCAATTCTTTATCCTCAACTTTTTTTATATAACTTGTAGCTAAAGGAACTTTACAAGCTGTATTTCCCATATCTACATGGACTTTCCCAATAACTTTAGCTACATTCTTAGCCTTTTCAATAAGTGGTGGATAGTACGCACCCACAGCTATTACGAAACCATTCATCACATAACGAACTCGATTTCTTTCATCATGTATAGTAGCTTCTACCTTATCTAGTAATGATTCTACCTCGTTTTTATTAATGCTTTCATTTTCTGCTATTGATAAATAGTTTGAATACGTACTCCAACCCGCAGTAGCAATCATTTCAGCATCAGAAGTCATCCATTCCCTTGCTAATTCTAACGCAACATTTGATTCTGCTGCTACTTGAGCTACTGTATATTCGCTTATCAAATACCAGTTAGCTTTTTCAACCCAGTTTTGAAGTTGTTCTTTCGTCATTTTCTTTGGATCAATCGATAATCCAGCAAGATACATTGCATCACTATTTTGTGTATCATATAATTTCAAGACTAGATTCTGATCCTTTTTCACCTTTTTCACTAAATGTTTTTTCATATCACCTATTTTAACACCGAATATTGGTTCCGTCGCACCATGTCTCATATGGGTATCCTTTGTTTGATCTGATCCTAAATCCTTAAGTGTATCCATGACTTCTTCATACGTTATCATCAAACCACCTGCCTTTCATCAATGCTAAAAATTAATTGAATCTAAATCGATCTATAATAGAATTTAGTCGAACACATGATTAAACAGCAGAGTTCCGTAAAAAGCCGAATCACCTTGTTGTCATGTTAACAGACTTCCTCATAGTAGTTTTACCCAAAAACTGTAGTCCCAAAAGCTCTTTTGTTAGACTATTTTTGCCTATCTGTTTTTACTCATCTTCGTTTATCATTTGTACCTAACTTGCCATACATCCTTATACTTCCATGGCCGCTATCAGGTAGCTAGCATTACTTTACATACATTCATGATAATGGATGCTATAAGATGGATGCTATAAGGATGTAACATTTAACGTTATTAGTTGTAAAAAACATCCAGTTCTTTTATTAACCTATCTACACTATCATATCCTACCATGATGTCATTTCACACCATTAATTAGGAACTAATAAAGGACTGACAACTATCTATTGTCAGCCCTTGCTTTTTGAACTTATTATTGTTCGTTCATTTTTCAATTATTCACTTAATGCTTTTCTTTTCCTTCTTATTGCATACAAGAACAAACCACCTACAAGTAACACAGTTCCTAGAGCAAACCAATTATATAGACTTGTAGCTGTACTTGGTAACTGATTATTACCTTTATTTTCTCCGGCTTTGTCCTCACCTTCTTGGCTAGGTTCAACTGTGGGTTCGTCTGTATCTGGTTCGTCTGTTACCGGTTCATCTGGTCCTGGTTCGTCTGTGTCTGGTTCACCTGGTCCCGGTTCGTCCGTGTCTGGTTCACCTGGTCCTGGTACTTCTGTGTCTGGTTCACCTGGTCCTGGTTCGTCTGTGTCTGGTTCACCTGGTCCTGGTACTCCACCGGCTAATACAATCTCATCAATATATGCACTGGCAGTACCAGTTCCACTTGTCGGTTCAATCTTTATTCCAATCGCATTGACACTATTAAGATTAGCTACATCACCTAGTGGGATTGTTAACGTTTTAAATTCCCTATTATCAACGGCAACTACTCCACTGTCTACCCACGCCCAGTCAGAGCCTGTTTTAATATAAAGACGTGCATTCGCTGTTCCAGTAGATATCTTCACCTTTGCACTAATTGACATAATCTCCGATAAATCATGTGCCTGAACTTTTGCAAATTCAAATCCTTCTGCAGCTTCCATATCAAATGTTGAAGTCAATGATTTAGTCCCCTGTGAAGCTTCTTCATCTGTTATAGCAGCATTTGTCGCTTGTGCATTGTTTGACTCAATAACAAAGCCTTGTGTACCATCTTCAAAGTCATGTAGAACACCTGGTTTTTCTGGCATACTTCCTGATCCTGTTCCACCATTTGGAACACCACCTGTACCATCATCAATGACTTTAATATCATCCATGTAAAGTGTGCTACTGATCGGTTCAATTAAATCCTCACTAGCATTGATATAAATAGAGTAATTTGTTACGTTTTTCAAGTTTTCTTTTGTGATAACCTTGCCAGCATTAGCTGTATCCCAAGATGCGGGGGTAAATTCACTAAAAGGAATCTCTACCATTCCTGATTCTTTAGAAGCAAGTGATGGATATGCTTCAAAAGAAATTCCATTCATTTGAATCTGAATCACTAACTTTTGAGATTTCCCGTCGGAATCAAGCCAAAATTGCAACTTATTAAAATTAGACCAATCCAGGGTGCCTAATGATTTGGTTACCCCAGTATAGTCACCCGCTGCCGATAATGTGTAATCATATTTCAACCCGTAAGTACCACTATTTTTGTTAGAACCACTTAATGATATCGAAGCACTAGTATTAGCAGGAACAAACTTTGTTCCTAATGCTGCATCACTGCCTAAATACGATTCAAAATCATCAATTAGGGCAGGATCATTTGGAGCTTCAGCAAAAACACTTAGAAGTTGGATATCATCGACATAAATTGCACCTTTCCCAAGGCTTAATTCTGTTCCTACTAGCGAAAGCGCAAGTCCTGATGCTTCTTCCGATTTAGCTGAATCATTTAAATCAATTGAAACTGGAAATTGTGCATATTCTACTCCGTCAATTGTCGTTGTTTCAAGACTAGCTAATTGCTTACTTGTTGTAGATTCCCCGTATTTTGTCTCCGAATCAGGAGGAAGCATCGCAATTCCTCTTAGACTAGCGTTAGCAGTTCCAGCAGAAGTTGGAACTAGTGCATTAAATTTCACTCGTTTCACTGCATTTAGATTTACATCTGAAACATCTGTTAGTTCTAGTTTTAATTCCTGCCATGTTTGACTTTGCTCAAGTCCTGAAATATTCATTTTCAACATACCGTTCCCATCAAATGATGAATGTTCTAACGTAGATTGAATCGTTTCAGGGTATGACCCGTTGCTCTTGATGTCAGTAATACTTTCATCAAATCGATAATTTTTCACAACAATCTCTGATACCTTTACAATGACTGGTACTGTTTGTTCATGTACAACAACATTAGAGTCATCGTATGCCTTTACTGTAATATTTACTGATCCTCCATTATGTGATGCAGATGGTGACCAATCAGCCGTATAGTAGAATCCATCTTCATCCAAAGTCATAGGAATCTCTTCATCTGATCCTTCAACAGTATAAACAACTTTTGATGGGCTACTATTAAGAACTCTGGCACGAATTGTCGTAGTATTTACTTTCACCTCTGCATTTGCAGTTGGTGACACGACATGCATAAATGAATTTTCTTCTGTAGTTGTATGATTCTCCCCTTTATAGATTTCACCTGTTTCACTCAGAAAAGCAGAATATGGATCTTCATAGAACTTAGTAAAATCAGGTAGTAACTCATGATCAACTGGAGTGCCATCCGGAGCATTTTTATAGTCTTTATAAGGAACAAATAAATTACCATTTAAAGCAAAGTTTGCCCACGTTTGCATATAAGAAACTTTCTTTGCATCTGGATTTGCTTTAATTGCATGTAAGATTTTTGTAAACCACTCAAGGTCCCCATTACCTGTTGTCTTCATTCCTTGTGGACTGTAACCGTATTCAGAAAATGCTGAAATCTTTCCTTTTTCTTCTGCAAGTCTAGAAACCATCGCTAAATCATTGACAAGCTTACTGATGAAGCTTTCAGATCCAGGGTTACTTTGACTATCATATTGATCAAGACCAATGATATCTACATAATCATCGCCAGGATATGTAATCAAATAATCTTCTTCATTTCCGTTAAACGGGCCATTTGGCGAGAACGCATACAAAAAGTTACTAACATCTCTTTTATCACGTAAATATTCCACTAAATAACGATAAACTTCTTTGTATTGGCTTGTTGTTGTCGTTTGAGCACCCCACCAAAACCAACCACCATTCTGTTCATGGAATGGACGGAAGATAACTGGAATTAATTCACCATTATCATCCTTTAGGTTATTAGCAAATAAAGCTAGATTATCTAACCATGCATTAAATTTATCATTAGCTGGCCCTCCTGGAAGAATATCTGCTACTGCATTTTTGCTACTAGTGTCATTGTAACGACCACCTGTTGCAAAGTTAGGCGGATGCATACTAAGTGCGACAACTCCACCTAAATCATGTGCTGCTTTCATTGAAGCAATTAAGTTTTCTCTATTTTCTTCATTTGTATTATCTGGTGAACCAGGTTTTTCGTCTCCATCAAGACTTAAAGTATCCCAACCAAACATAGCAGGATAATCATCGACAGAATTTTTCACTTCAGACTCTATTGAACCGACACGCAATCCAGAACCTGTCAGTGTAAGCCCCTCATCAGTCGCATGTTGATGTCCAAATAATACTTGCTTTCCGCTTATATTTTGCAAATATGCAAATAATGATTTTGTATAATTTGACGCATTAGAATCTACAAGATTCATTTCAACTGAATTTCCACCGGTAGCTGCAAAGGCTGATGGAAGGCTCGAAAATACCAACGTTAATGTCATAAGAACTGCAACTATCTTTTTAACATGCCTCATAATGTCCTCCTAATAAAAGTAATAATAAATCCATAAAAAAACTATAAATCTTTAAATCTAAAGTATTCGTTTTCTATCACCTACCTATCTAAACGCATAATGAAAGCGCTATCTACAGATAGTATTATACTTAGTAAACTTATCAATTAAAAGTATTTTATGTAAAAAAACCTAATATTTTGTCAATTAATTAGTTTAACGATTGCTTAAACACTTGATAATCTGTGATAAATTGTTGTTTCTTGTAAAATCTAATTGATTTTTTTCATTTCGTTTTCAAAAAACTGTCCTATTAAAAAATACTCTTTGAATATTAGACTTATCGATTAGGTAATAAAAATAAATGGTTTTCATACAACTATGACCATCATTTAGTAAACAAAAAAACTAGCAAGTTTCCTACTAGTTTAAATGTTGTATTCTTATTTTTTTAGTTAACAGTCCTTGTTTTATACTAAAACATAATTTATAGGGTAAGATCCATCTCCTCTCCAATCATTTCTTTCATCATTTTTTTTACTAGCTTTGCTGATCTTACTTTGATGGTAAGACATGGTGAAACATTTATTTTATATTGTCTGTTACTAATACAATTCTTTAATTCTTTGATTGTATGACATTCATCATTTAGCTCATTTATTACACTTCCATACTGAAGAAAATGATGTGTATCACTACCACCTACAATTGGAATGCCTACCTTATTTGCAAATTGCTCAAGCTTCTCTTTGTAAGGATCCTCACCTTGGGAATAGAGGTCTTTTCCGTTAAGATCAAATGCATCTAACCTTTTTAATTGATCCAGATCAATATGATAGAGTGGTGTGCTTTTTCGAAATGGATGAGCACCTATTTTTAAGACATTATACATCTCTGCAAGATCAAGAAGATTAGCATAAGAAATAAAGTTTTCCTCTTCCTTATGGTCTATAAGCTCTTTCTCTATCGATAAAATGTCATTTCTGTTTCCGATAAGTAAGATATGGCCAATTTCTTTTACATCAACCTCAATACCTGGAAATAACTTTAGGCCATTTATTTCATAATAGTCGTTGATATAGGTGTAATTCTGATCTAGAAATTCGTAAATATCTGTATAACGACTTGTATTAAAGTGTTCCGTCATAGCAAGAGCTGTTAATCCATTTGCCTTTGCTTCTTCCATCATCTCACGGAAGTAATCCGGCATGAACTTCGACTGTTTAGAAATTTTCACATGTGTATGTAAATCAATTTTCACTAAAAAATCCTCCTAGAATAAATTAATAAGGTAAGATATGACCCAAGAAAAAGATCATTAAAATATAAATAAGAGAGAGGCTCATAAATGCATAATCTCTCGTTGTTAATACCAAATAAGAAAGCTTTATCCTTTTCACCTCTGGTTTATTAACAGCGTACGAAAAACCCTTTGTTTCAAGTGCTTCTACTGTTGTTCTTGCTCTTTTTGAAGCACTTAGTATTAATGGATAAAATGATAGAACAGCAATTTTACATAGGTAGACTACTAGTTTCCAATATAAAAAGCCATTTTTCTCAGGTGCCTTTCCCCTTAAACGAAAAGACAAAAACACATGATGATATTCCTCTAGTAAACTAGGGAGCATTCTATATCCGTAGGCTATACTAAACGATACTTGTCCAGGGACACCGATGCTTAAAAGGCCATCACTTAATTTTTCGGGATCCATTGAACAAAAAACAGTCATACTCGCTAATGAGATAACGGATAGTTTAAGAGTTAATTTCAATAAAGGGAGAATAGCTTCCAGGTTTCCACCAAAAAACCATGAGACAACGACTAAGTATCCCGCCTGACTGACTAAGCCCAAACATAATATAAAGATAATTAATGGACTTACTCTCGCAATAATCGTTGTAAAAATCATAAATAGTAACATCCCGAAGAGGATCGTTTGATTATGGATAAACCATGGAACAATACCAAAGAATAGGTACCACGTAAACAAAGTGCGTGGATCTAGCTTAGCTAAAAAGGTATTACCGTTACCGTATGCTGTATTAAGTAGTTCAATCTTTACTTGTTCTACAGAAAATTTATCAAACAGTTTGCGGGTATATTCCACTTTCAAGCCTCCTATTCTCTACATTTTTCACAAAATCAGCAACGGTATAAGTAAGTGGAGACATGTCCAATCTTCTACTTATTTCTAAAATTTGTGGTGCTTCCAACCCTGCCTTTTTAAGCAATTCTTGGTTAGTAAAAACGGACTCTCTTGTACCATCATGGAGCACAGTTCCTTGATGGAGGACAATGACACGGTTAGCCCATTCGGCAACTAATTGCATATCATGTGTTGCTACAATGACCGTTTCTACAGTATGACGTAGATCACTTATTAAGCTTGTAATATGTTTTCTAGTCGCAATATCAAGATTTGCTGTCGGCTCATCTAATAAAATAACGGCTGGATTCATTGCAACGCCAATGGCTAAAGAAGCTCGTCTTTGTTGGCCTCCACTAAGCAATCGCCCATCACGGTCTTGCAGAGATGTTAAGTCAAATTGCTCTAAGATTGAATTCACTTTCTCCTCATATCCGGTTACCCTTCTAGCTTTCAAGAAGAATTCGACATCCTTTCTTATGCTGTCTTCAATAAACATCTCTTCTGGATTTTGATAAATATATGTCACAATATCCGCTATTTTTTCTGGTTTGTACTTACGCGTATTACAATCATCTATAAAGATGTCACCCTTGTCCGGTTTCACTAATCCTGTCATTAACTTCATAAGTGATGACTTACCTGCACCATTGTTACCAATCAAGGCAACTAAATCGCCTCGATTAAAGGTAAGATTAGTATCCTTTAAAATGATATTCTTGGACCTATCTACCGTTTTATAGCCATATGTTACGTCATTTATTTTAATAAAGGGCTCTTTTGGCAGGCAATCTTCCATCTTTACTTCACTGTCATTTTGACTTGTTAACCTACTCTTGGAAAAATAACGTTCTGCTTCATTGATAGAGATTGGATAACGATCACTTAGTTTTAATTGGTGGGCAGCTTGTGTAACTTGTGGAGGAAAAATTGACCTCTCCATTAACTGGTCAACATCCTGTAGTGCTTGACGAGTCGGCTTCTTCCAAACCACTTGTCCATCATCCATCAGAACTACCTGTTGACAATAATCTGCAATGAATTCAGTATGATGTTCGATAACGATAATTGTTTTTCCATATGACTCATGAAGCATCTTCAATACCCGATATATCTCACGTGCATGACATGGATCAAGTTGCGCAACAGGTTCGTCAATAATGAGGATTTCTGGATCTAGCGAAATCGCACCCGCAAGAGCCAATAGGTGTTTTTGTCCACCACTTAACTGCCAGATAAACTCTTTGTCAAAACCGACAAGTCCAGTGAGTTCAAGCGCACGCTTCCCTCGTTCTAAATAATCTTCATATCCGAAGTTCAATGGAGCAAAACATACATCATCAAGAACAGTCGGCCTCACCAATTGGTTCTCAAAGTCTTGATAAACATAACCAACCTGTTGTGATAAATCAGCTACTTTATATAACGATGTTGAACAACCATTCATGAAGACTTCACCTTCAAAATCACCTACATAATAATGTGGGATAAGACCATTGATTAATTTACACAATGTTGATTTCCCGCTACCATTTCCGCCTACAATTGCCACAAATTCACCTTTATTAATTTCTAAAGATACATTTTTCAGGATAGGTTTTTCTGCTCCTGGGTAAGTAAAGGTCACTTGGTTTATTTGAATAGACATCGGATTATCCCTTCCCGCTAATTTCCTTATTTTTACTTCTTATCATAAATACAATTGTACAAATGGCGACAATTGCAGCAACAGCCATACTGACCCAGATAACCCAATCACCTACATTTGATTCCCATTCAATAAAGTTGATATCTGCCTCAGCTAAAAACTCTGCGACAAATGCAAGTGCAGCAAATATAATAGCTACTATGACCAATCGTGGCGCGATTATTTCACGAAGTGAATACTTAGTCGCACGATCTCTTGGCTTCATTCCAAGTAATGGCTCAATTTTCCCATACAGCCTTGGTACTAAATATAACGTAGGAAGTAGCGCAAATAAGATCCCAGAAAACAATACGTCATTTAAAAGGGAAACACCTTCTATCACAACAATACTTTCCGCTAAACCAGGGACTGTTTCTAAGTCTTCTAACCCTATCCATACTTTCCCTATATCAACGAGACTACTGATTAACTGGTGAATGATCACACCTGTTATCGCCGCCACTCCAACCTGTCGCTTATTTTTCGGATCATTTACAAGCGATCCAGCGATAAACATCGCTAGTGAAAAGGCAATGAATTTCTCTAATTCTCCTAGCCCACCGAATTGTCCTAACATAATTTCCCCGAAGATAACCTCTCCAAGTGAAGCACCGATTGCCGCATATAATGGGTGAAATAAGATACACAGCGTTAATGGGATAAATGCAAAGTATTCAACAGATAATTCAATCGGTCCTAGCCTAACCTCTGGAATTAACTCTGTTATCATGTTTGATAATCCATAAAGGGACATCGACAAAATAAATACCATCATTTTTTGTGATTGCGTAAGCACATACCTTTGATTAACAAAAGACATTGAAATAACCTCCTCATATGATTTAATCTCATTGTAACGAGGTTTTATTAACGCAATATGATCTTCTCGTAAAGGAATTGTAAAAAAACTTTCACTGTATGTTTATATGTAAAAAAACTTTCATGTCGGTATTGAATTATGCTAGTCTATAGATATATGTACGGATAAGGAGGAACACGAACTTGAGCATATTTAACTGGAACAAGGAAACAATGTCACCGAATCAATATAAACTTGCTGATTATATTCAAAAAAACATCGACTTAGTATTGCTTTCAACTGAACAGGAAATATCTGACTCACTAAATATGAGTATTGCTTCTGTTTCTCGATTTTGGCGTTCCGTTGGCTATAAAAACTTTAAAGAATTTAAGCTTAAGATGAGGAATCAATTTGAGGTTAGTCCTGCTGGAAAAATGAAAAATATGATTGATAGCATTGAAGAAAAGGAACTTCAAAAACAAACATTAAAGACAAATATCAATCATCTTGAGAAAACGCTTGTGCATTTCTCTACTGAGGATTTTGAGCATGCTGTACAGGCACTTGCATCTTCTCCTAAAATTCACCTATATTGCCCTGGTCCGTCTAAAGGTTTAGGGGAGTTAATGCATTATCGAATGTCTAGATTCGGATTATCAATTGACTTGCTTCAGAAAAATGGAAGTGAGCTATTAGAAGAAATACTCCATATAGATAAAGAGGATCTCATTGTCATTTTTGGATTTATACGATTATTACCCGAGGCAAAAGTCCTCTTAGAACATGCTAAAATGGTTGGCTATAAAACAATACTGATCACTGACCAACTGGTTGCTGATTTTACTAATCTTGCTGATCATGTCCTTTTTGCGAGTAGAGGCGAAATGTGGGAGTTTCACTCAATGATTGCACCAACCTATATTGTTGAAAATTTAATTATTGCGACAGGAATGAAAAACAAAGAGAAGAGCTTGCGGAAACTGGAGGAACTTAGTGAATTGAGGGTAAGATATGCGGATGAATTACCTAGGTAAACCTCAAAGTCTTTATTCTTGGCTGTTTTCACAAGGATTGTTGTTTTCCATACAAAGGTTTTAACTATATCATCGTGCTCTTTGCACTAAATTAATCTAATATCCCTCTGAAGATAGCTTCAATTTACATCGTACTAAAGCAACAAACTTTTAGAAAAGAGCCTAATTCTTAGACCTCTTATAAAGAAGCATTCATAAAAAATGTTTTTTACACAAAACACCTATCGCCTCATAAACTAAGGTATTGATACTTACACGGTAAACGAGGTGTCTTCATGTTAATTAAAAAAGCTAACAAAGCTGAGACTAATACACTTCTTCATATGACAATCAATGTCATGGATGAAAGTTCGATGGGACTTGTGCAAAATAACCCTCAAAGCGGCCTCAATATATTTGTTCCGTTATTAAACAGTGGTTCCTATTATTTGGTAGCCTTAGAAGGTTCAACGATAGCTGGCTGGATTTTAATCGGACCAGACTTCAATCCTATCAATAGTGTAAAAACGGCTACCATTACGTCTTTATATGTCTTTCCTTCATTTAGAAAGGCTGGTATTGGGAAACAATTAATGATCCATGGTATCGAGGACTTGATGATGCAAGGCTATCAAAAGGTTCTACTAAACGTTTATACCGGAAATCCCGCAAAGCGTTTATATGAATCTCTTGGCTTTAGAGATATTTCTAATGTGATGGAAATTGATTTGTAAAAGTGCGAGGATTTTCTTACTTACTTTATTGATTCCTGCAATAGAAACTCTCGGTATAGGGACAAAATTAGATACTTTCTATATAAAAAACGAACATAATTTACTACTCATACCCCCGGTTGAAATATATCTTCCGGAGGTTTTGTTTTTCACTCCTTGTCCCTACATATATTGAATGGATGATGTTTACGAATACTTAAAGATAGTTATTAACCCATTATACGGAGTTATTTGGAATTTATTTTGCGTATGTCTTATTTCCTTCATTCTAAATGATTATAAATTTTCATTACTTTAAGTTGTCGACCTACACTCTCCAGTCTGTCACTGTTAGTTTGTTGCAATGTGTGTAATCAATTTGATAGTAACACTTACTCCAAAGAAACAAGTGATACCAGGGATAAACAATATGGCTATTCCCAGCAAGAGAAAAATACAAGCGTAGCCTACATTTTTTCTTGGGTGAAGACAGGCGTGTGCAAATGATTGTTTGATTTGTGCAAAGGTTGGTTCACGATAATGAAAATAGTGAATGAAATGTACTATACATAATAGTAAGAAGCAAATCATACCTAAAGCTAGAAGCCTTAAGATTTGCTGTGTTTCAGGTAAGATCAGTAGGTTGACACTCATAAGAATAAGCATGATCGTCCATATGATCGATGCTTTATTAATGGCAAAGAAGGACTCTTGATACGCTTGACGAAAGGTGTGAAAGATATCAACTGCTGATGTGTCTGTTTGTTGGTTCATAACGGTCATTAGTGCTCTTGTTGCTGGAAAAATCCCAAAGATTATCAGACCTGCCAATGTAAAGAGTATCCATAGTACTTGTAGGTAGGCAAACCCATATACTTTTTGAAGAGCACTGGCATATTGGACTAACACGTTATCCATTGATATCACCACCATGTTTTATATTATGCTCTTCGGCTTACCGCTTCTGTAAAAACTGTACAGCTTGCTTAATGTTTTCTAGTGCATTGGTGCCTGCTTCACGTTCAACAATTAAGTAACCGTCGTAGCCAATATCTTCTAATGCTTGAAAGTATTTATCAAATGGAACAGATCCTTTTCCAAAGGGTGTTTCTTTAAAACCTGCTCCGTTTTCGACCATTTTTGCAATAGCTTCGTGGCTCATTGGCTTGTAACCAATTTCGCCGTAAACGTTACGCGGATCTACCGGTCCTAGTTTTATTCCGTCTTTTACGTGTGTATGAACGATGTAATCCTTTAGTATATAAACGCCATTTACTGGATCATCACCTGTAACCATCACCATATTAGCTGGGTCAAAATTTACGGATACACCCTTGGTGGACAGGTGATCGAGAAACGATTTGAGATGTGCTGCAGGTTCTGGGCCGGTTTCTACCGCAAAAAAGGCATTTAACGATGATGCAAATGCTCCAAGCTCTTCGCAGGCTTCGAGCATTGTCTCATATACGTGACTTTTTTCTTCTGGAACAATACCAATATGTGTCGTAACGATTGGTGTACCAAGTTCCACTGCAAGCTCGAGTATGCGTTTGGACGTATCGATCTTTTCTGCATTCACGCTACGGTCTTGAAAGCCGTGGCCGCCTAAATCTCCACATAGTGCGGAAATTGTCAAATCGTTTACTAGCAACTCCTCTTTCAGCCGTTTTTTTGTGTCAGTTGTCATTGTTTTGGGATCCATTTCTCCCGAAACAGCATACAGCTGTACACCTTGTACTTTAAGATCTCCAGCTAAACGCAGTCCGTCCCAAAGCCCGCGTTGAAAACCGTCTGCTATAACACCTATTGGATTATTCATATGCTGCACCCTCCTTGTCTACTATACTTTGTACATATTTAAACCCTGCAGCTGTACCATCCAAACAATCTTCCATTCCTTCAAATTCAATTGATAACCAGCTGTCGTAATTGCTGTTAGTTATCATGTGCAATATTCGATCGATAGGTAGGTCACCCTGTCCGACAATAGAGCCTCTAATTTTCTTTCCACCTGCTGTTTTGATCCAACCGTCCTGCAGAAGGTCATTTCTTTCACGCACGTAAAAGTCTTTTATATGAACCATTGAGGCATATGGTAAACATTTTTCGACTGCAATTGCTGGATCTTCATCAGTACATACGAAATTTCCCACGTCTAGCGTTAGACGAAAATTAGGATGATCTACTCGTTCTACTAACGCAATGACGCGATCACTGCCTTGTAAATATAGTCCATGATTTTCAATTGATGTTACAATACCATAGGATGAAGCATATTCAGTAATTTCTTTGCATGCTGTTGCTAGTTTATCTAGTTCGTTAATAAATGTCGTTATTGTACCGTTTTTTCGAGTGGCTACATCATGCCTCATATGCTTAACTCCTAATTCAGCTCCAATATCTACTTGCCGTTTCACTCTCTCGATTTCTTCAGTGTATTGCTTATTATCATCTAGCCCAAAGTTAGCTCCAATAGCATAGTTGGAAATATCTAAACCTGCCTGTTTTGCCTGTTCCCGAATCACTGGTGCAGTATCTAATGTTACGTCAAAATCAAATGGGACAATTTCAACGTGATTGCCTCCTATTTTCTTGACCCATTGAAACATCCCTTCGATGTTGATCTCCTTAGACCTAAGCGCTTTCAACAAGCTATAGGAACTTACACCGATGTTCATTCTATCGTCTCCCCTTTATGTTCTTGTCGTGTAATCTCTTGGCCCTTTTCAGCAGATTTATATATACCATTCAGCATTTTCATGATCTCGATCCCATCGTCTAGTGAGCTAATTGGTGTTTGTCCCGTTTGACAGCATTGTATAAAGTGATCAATTTCTGCAGCAAATGCTTGTTTAACATCTAACTTTGGTGAATCTGTTTGTGGGAAGATGTTAAGCATTGTATCGTGCTGCTCTGTCACCATTTTCAGCTCAGGTTCAATTTCCAAACCACCCTTTGTACCATAGAGCTTTACCGCTGTCTCGTCTTTTGAAGCATGAAGTGTATAACTCACATCTATCATTAAGGAAGCCCCATTTTCAAAGCGGATAATCGCATTCGCCAAATCTTCAACATCATTTTGATTTGGATCATAATCTGCTGCTTTGTAAAAAGATACATACTTAATATTAGACCTATTCCCAAGCTTATGATACGTGTTAGCACTAATTGACACTGGCTTTGGCTTGCCCATTAAATACCAGCATAAATCAATGACATGCACACCTATATCGATCAGTGGACCTCCACCAGATTTCTGTTTATCTGCAAACCAACCGCCAGGATTACCTGCTCGCCTTAAATAAGAAGCTTTAGCATAGTAAAATTCCCCGAACAAACCGCCATCTGCAAATTGCTTTAGCATTTGTGTATTTTGGTCAAAGCGGCGTACAACTCCCACTTGTACGACCTTACCTGTTTTCTTAGCTGCCACTTTAATTCGCTCTGCTTCTTCAACATTAATAGCTAATGGCTTCTCCACTAGAACATGCTTGCCAGCATGCAGCGCGGCAATGGTTATGTCCGCGTGTGTGTAATTCCACGTGCAAATACTTACTGCATCTAATTCTTCTAGTTCCAACATTTCTTCAAAACTTTTAAATACGTGAGGGATGTTATATTTGGCCGCTACCTGCTCTGCTCTCTTTATTTGTATATCACAAATCGCAAATATCTCAGAATCCGGCTGCTTAGTATATGCATCAAGATGCTCTTGGGAAATTGAACCCGTTCCGATAATACCAATGCGAATACGTTTCATACTTATTCCTCCTCCTTTGTTTCCAGCATGCCTTCATAAACGCCAGTTTGAGAGCCTGGTATATCGATAGCACCAACAGCCTGTTTATAAAAAGAGACGGGACCGGCACCTCCGATGATGGCATACGCATAACCCATATGTTTCATCTCTTGTAAACTTGCTGTTAACAGTCCATATCCAATACCTCTACCTCGTGAGCCTTCATGTACTCCTGTTGGTCCAAAAAAATTACGAAAAGTGACGTCGAAGCAAGCAAACCCTAGAATTTCCCCATTTTCAACAGCTATGAGACAAGAAGCCGGCGTTTGCGAACATGCCACATCACACTCACTTGACCACTTCTCCGAAAATTGCTCTTTCACCCAGGCAACTACTATATGCTTCTCTGGTGGCAATGGCTTTCGAATTACCCATGACGGTTGATCAGTCGCCTTCTCTGGTGGTAGCTGGTACAAGGGTACTAACAAATCTCCCATTGAGATACCTCCTTTTATTATAAAAAAATACAAGAATACGTTGCAGTTTTAACCAGTGTAGAAAGACAACTTGAGGAAAGTCATTCAATCATTAATAACACCAACTAACATTATCTCTAGAAAAAAACCATTGACTAGTCTACTTATCCTTTTACAGACCCAGCTACCATACCTTTCATAATTTGCTCCTGGAAGAATGCATACATCAAAATTGTTGGTATAACTGCTATTGCCATCGCTGCCATCGTCAGTCCATAATCCGTGCTAAATCCGTCAGAAAAGATAGCTAAGCTAAGCGGCAACGTTTTTAGCGATGAATCGTTAATAAATACAAGAGCAAACACAAATTCATTCCAGTAGCGTAAAAATGCAAGTATTGCCACTGTTGACAAAGCCGGAACTGATAACGGCAGAATCATCCTAAAAAAGATACCCCAATAGCCTGCACCATCCATTACAGCAGCTTCTTCTATCTCTTTAGGAATTGACGACATGTAGGCTACTGTTAAAAAGATTGCAATTGGCAGTTCAAAGGCGGTATACGGTAAAATAAGTGCCCAATACGTATTTAACAATCCGACTTCATTCATTAATGTAAACAAGGGCACAAGCGTACTATGAATCGGAATAAGCATACCAAGTAAAAAAAACACCATTATGAATCCTTTTAAACGAAACGTAAACCGTGATAAAGCATATGCTGTTAGTGCACCTAAAAAGACCGTTAATAACGTTGCAGCGATTGTCACGAACGAAGAATTGATCATGGCACGTCCCATGTCAGCAATGTCCCAAGCACGAATGATATTATCGAATGTCCACTCTTGAGGAAGAGAATAAGGGTGCTGAAAAAACTCTTCATTCGTTTTAAAGGAACTAATCAATAGCCAATATAGCGGATAAATCATCAATAAAGAAAACAAGACTAAAAACCCATTTTTCAATACTCGAAACACAACCAATTTCATTTGAAACGTTATTGATGGTGCTTGCTTTTCAAGTATAATTTTTTGCATTATTTACCTCCTCCCTTCTAATTTTTTCTCTTCATTAACAGCTGACTAATAATAATTAAAAGTAAGCTAACCAGAATAATCATTGTGGAAACGGCCGAACCATAACCATAGCGATAAATCATAAACGTATTATTGTACATGTATGTGGCTAACAACTCGGTTGATTGCGCTGGTCCGCCTCCCGTCATTACAAACACTTGGTCAAATGCCTTTAAGCTACCAGAAATACATAAAACTACAGCCACCTTGATAGTTGTCCACATCATGGGCAATGTCACATAAACCAGCTTCTTTATTCCAGCAGCACCATCAATTTGGGCCGCATCATCTAATTCAGACGGAATATTCTGCAATGCAGCTATAAAAATAATGAGATACGGACCTATATAATTCCATATAATCGGAATCGATACTGCATACATATTAATGCTTGGATCAGCTAACCATGGACGTGTCCACGATTCTAAACCAACCGCTGTTAATAATGTATTTACAACTCCAAGTTGCGGATGGTAAATATATCCCCAAATCACCCCAACAACAACAGTTGAAATAACCATGGGTAAAAAGATAGCTGAACGTACAAGTCTTTGAAACAAGGAGCTTTTACGAAGCATTAGTGCAAGACCTAACGCAATTGGCACTTGACCGAATACAGATGCACCTACAATAATCATGTTATTTTTTAATGCCCGCCAAAAGATCGGATCTTTAATTACTTCAATATAATTCGACCATCCAATAAATGATGCATCACTAATTCCGGACCAATTAAAAAACCCATAATATGCCGACCAAAAAATTGGAATGATAACGAAAAAGGAATAAAGCATAAGGGCTGGAAGCAGTGTTACTGCCAGCATGCCCCTCACTTTTAATACAGACTGCATATTCTTCTCTCCTTCTTGCATGTCATACTTTCTTTATTCATTGACTGCTTGAGCCTGTGCCTGTTGTAGCTTTTTCGCTACCGATTCCACATCTCCACCTAACATAATTTCTTGAAGCCCAATATTTATTGCTTCACCCGCAGCCGCTGACAAATGCAGATCATAAACTGGTGCATACTCAGCTTCGAGAACTAAATTAAACGCCTCATAAAATAACGGATTAACCGTTTCTTGACTAATATTTACGTCATACATAACCATAGAATTACTTTCTGCAATTGCTTTTTGTGCCTCAGCATTGCTTAGCGCATATATGAGCTCAAGTGCAACTTCTTTAGCTTTCCCTTTAGTTTTACTGTTAAGTAAGAAACCGCCCCCTGGTCCCCCAGTAATCGTGTTAGCACGACCCTCACCTTCTGTAATCGCAGGAACGAGAGATACACCGATATTTTCCAGTGTTTCTTCTGAGGCAGAATCTGCTAAGCTACTAATAGTCCATGACCCATTTATCATCATTGCAGTATTTCCTTGAGCAAAATATTGCTCTGCCTGGGTATTATCAATCCCATTTGCTCCATCCTGGTAAGCATTTGCATCTACTAACTGTTTAAAATATCCAAGCGCTTTGATAAAAACAGGGTCCGTAAAAGATGCTCCGTCTTGTGCAGCAGCGTCCATAAACCATTCTGTTCCTGTCACACGATCCGCAATAGCACCAAATGTTGTAGATTGGGCAACCCATGGGGCTTGATTCCCCATCGAAATCGGGGTAATCCCCTTTTTATTAAACACATCTATTACATGCATGAACTCATCCCATGTTTTAGGGACTTCTAAATTATTTTCTTTAAACAACTGTTTATTGTAATATAAAAATGAGGTAGCGGACATCGCAACTGGAGCAGAATATATCTCTCCCTCACCATAATCATATACATCTAAAGCACCAGGTAAAAAGGAATCGCGCCACTCTGGGTGTTCTTCCAACAGAGGAGTAATCGGCTGAATCAAATTACCTTCATAAAACTCATCTGTATAGCTCCCAGCATATGTTAAAAATACATCTGGCAACTCATCGGCTGCTGCAACCGTACTAATTCGCTGGCGATAGCCATCCACTGGAATTGCTTGTGCATCCACTTTAATTTCCGGATTTTCTTTTTGAAATTGCTCAATCATCCCACGAACCGTTTTCGCACGTAGATCATCTCCGGAAAAGTTATGCCAAATTGAAATTGAAGCAACATCTTCCCCTTTTGTAGAAGCAGCATCACTTGGACCATTTCCACCCCCACCACTACATGCAGCTAATACAAGCAAAAATAGAAATCCAACAATCGTAAACAATTTCCTCATATTTGAACCCCCTTGTTTAATATAGATTCATTATATGTTAACGCTTCCATCCTCCAAAGGGGACAAATCACAGATAAAGGGTAGACAAAAGATACTATATTAATTTTTTAGTAGTAAAAACTAGATGCTCTCTTTTAGTGCATCCATTATTGCTGATCTCGATATTGAGATGGTGTCATTCCAGTATATTTTTTAAATTGAGAGGTGAAATATTTCCCGTCGGTATATCCGATTAGTTTTGATATATCTTTTACTTTGGCATGTGAGTAGCGGAGCAATTCTTCTGCTTTTTCCATCCGAATCTTGGTGAGAAGTTCGACGTAGGATTTGCCTGTTTCTTTTCGGATCATGTCGCTTAAATAGTTAGGGTGAATATGAACGTGATTAGCAACCTTATGTAATGTTATTGGTTCACCAATCCTCTGTTCAATATAATAGATAGCGATTTCTACGTAATTGTTTTGGCAGTTCGCTAGCTTTTGATAATTATCCATCAGCTGTAAAAAAAATGGAGTTAATGACTCTTCCGATGCTGGAAACCATTCTGTAGCAGGAGGCAGTGACCGATAGTTACATATTTCTTTTCCAGTAGAAGATGCTACCCGACTAACAAATTGAATTGCTGCAATAAATAAGGTCTGCACATATAGTTGTATGGATTCTGGTGTAGCTTGCCCGTGAGAAAATAGCCAATCAATAAGCTCCATTAACCAAAGCTTCATATCTTCATGGTTACCTAGTTTTACATAATGAAGAAGTTGCTCCTCATGATTTGGCAATTCTGTGTGTGGAATTCCTAAGCGTTGCTTAATATCATCGGAGCTAATCATCGTATGATCTGTCAACAGCCACTCATATAAGATGAGTGATCCTGCTTGCTTATAGGATGCTGAAAGTTCAGCTAATGATGACACTACTGTTCCGGCATAAATTGGTTTTTCTAACTGCCTAGCCATTCGCTTGGCAGCCATACTCAATAAATAATCATCCTCTAAAAGAGGGTCACGCTGTACAATGATAGCGATTTTCTCATTGAATGTAACCCATTTTCCAAAAACATACGTATTCCAAAGCTTCTCATTCTCGACCAACTGATCTGCCTTAAGTGTTATATCGATCAGCAATAATTGAGACGGCTTCCCCTGAAGTTCCGGAACTAGTTCATATAATTGTCTTACATCTGTAGGAACAGCATTTTGATGGAGCACCCGCTTCATCAAAGTAGATATATTTCGCTCCTGTTCCTCTTGCTTCCACAAAATATGCTCCTTTGTATGCTCAAGCCTGTCCTTCGCTTTTTTTACAGCACGTAAAATATCATCAGGAGCACTTGTTTTTAATAAATAATCACAAACTCCTTGACGAAGTGCCTCCTGGGCATAGGCAAAATCATCATATCCAGTTAATACGATTACTTCGATCGGCATATCTTGATTGTACACATATGCAGCTAATTCGAGCCCACTTTTCCCCTTCATCCGAATATCCGTTAGTAGGATATCAGGCATTTCTTCACTGATCCGCAACATCGCCTCCTCCGCTGATGATGCCGTCTCAAGCAGTTTATAGCCGTGATCACTCCAAGCAACTACTTTACCTATGCCTTCCCGAATAATAACCTCATCATCTACGATCAAAACTTTCATTGTACTCACCTTCTCACTAATGGAATAGAAAATTGTATTGACGTACCAGCACCTAACTTACTCGTAATACGTAACCCTGAATACGGACCATAGTGTAATAATAGTCGTAGATTAACATTCCGAAGACCATAACTTTTGCCCATTACTACTTCGCCATTTGCATCATTTGAAAACTGATTATGCAACTGTTGAACCTGCTCCCCTGACATACCGACACCATTATCAGTTACCGTAACACGCAAATAAGTTTGATCCCATTCACCAATAACTTTGATGACATTCTGATCCGTACTTTTTGGGAATAATCCATGTATAATACAGTTCTCAATAATTGGCTGTAGCACCAGTTTTAACATATACATCTGCTTCACATCATTCGGAATACGTATTTCTAGCTGGAAAGCATCCGGATAACGAATTTTTTGAATGTGCTCATAATATGACAGATGCGCAAGCTCCTGTTCTACCGTACAATATTCATTCCCTTCATTTAAACTAAATCTCAGAAACTTGCTAAGCGATGATACCATTTCTGATATATTGGTTTCTCGTACAGTAAGCGCCATCCAGTGAATAGAAGCGAGCGTATTATATAAAAAGTGCGGATTAATTTGCGCTTGTAATGCCTGTAAATCAACTTCTCGCTTAACCGATTCCTTTTTTTTCACTTCCTCCATTAACAATCGAATACGCTTGTTAAGCTGTTTATAGCTAATAATTAGCTGACCTACTTCATCTTTTGAATGTGAGGGTAAATGTTCAATTCCCTCCCCTGGATGCGATGTTTGAATCGCTGTCGTTAATGATGTTAACGGACCAATGACTTTGCGAACAAAAAACAAGACAAGGATAAAAATGAAAAAGACGGCAATTGCCACTGCAATAACTGTTAACCACAAAAGATAGCGGTTTTGTTCACTATACTCTTGAAACGGAATAATCCCTATTAACTTCCAACCAACCTCCGATAGTGTCGTTGATAATACAGTACTCCTTTCTCCACCTATTTGATCTATAAACGTCTGTGACCTATCATTTCTATCAACTAAAGAATAAATATTCTGTAGCTCTTGACTACCATGAAGCATCTCAGACTTTCCTGCTAGTACCTCTCCTTCATACATTAGCAACACAAATCCATTCCACTCAAAATTGACCAATTTCAAATATTCTTCAATGACCTGCTGATCCAAACTAATAGACAAGTAGCCAATTAATTCATAGCTGTCTGTACTACGAATCGGACGCGACAATGTAAGCATCTTTTGTGAACCAATCGACATCTTATCTTCATGGGAAGATGACCACCACTTACCTGCCAGATGGTAGTCACTAGATTTTCTGCCTGATGTTAAAATCGGTATAGTTGAAATATTTTGTTTACCGTTGAGCGGTTCTATTAATATATTGGCAATATATGATTTGGATAATGCTAAATTGGAGATAAAACCATAAATAGCTCGGCGATCCTGAATAGGGTCATGGTCCATCTGCAAGTACTGTTGCACATCCTCATTACCAATCAAGAAGATTGACATATTCTCCACATCATTAATGATAAATTCCAAAGTCATTTCTAACTGTTGTAGTGAATTTTCACCTGAAAGCGTATCACGTTCCTTTGATAGATGAACCGACGTTAAATACGAAAACAATCCTAGTAGACAAATCGGCAATAGTACTGCTAGTAGAATAAACAATGTCAACTGATTTTGTAGTGACCGGCGAAACCATTGTTTCATTACAGATCAACCGTCTTCCCATTAGGCTGTAAGCATTGTATTAGAAAGACTTTGCTTAAAGTTTGCGTATGTCCAAATAACATACGCTTTATTACCATTGAAGTTACCCCAAATGAAAAAATCCCCATTTTCCATACTCTCCTTTAACCTAGTCTTACGAACAACTTTATCTCTGACTTTTACAAACCTTATAATTTCAAGAAGAATAAAAGGATAGTAAGCTAGTGAAAATAAGAAACTTAAATATACTTCCCTCTCGATACTGCATCACTGTCTGAATATATTTGAAGTACTGCTAAAGAGAAGAACCAACAAACTCACGTTTAGCATAGAACAACGCAAAGAAAGTAAGAAAAACTAATTTTTGTCTATTTACATAGGTTAATAACTAAAAGAGACCCCTATTTAATGATTTCAAGAAACGAAATTTCATTGTAAAAGAGGTGAAGAATAAAAAGGAGCAATCATCTTGCCTGCTCCTCTTTCATTATAGAATTTTATTTCTCGAAAACTTATTGCCGGTGATAACCCAAACTATTTGCTTGAGGAAATTGTCACGTCGTCAGAAATTTCTAAATCATTTACCATTCTATCCCTTTCTAACCTTCTCAAAGCTTCTTCATTCGTAACAGTGTTTTTCGGGGTAATCAAACTGACAATAATTCCAACAAGGAACGCTCCACCTAATGCTGGGAGAATTGGATTGCCCCAAAACGCCTCGAAGGTGTCATTGCTCAGAATCACAAAAGAAATGACCGAGCCACTTAGCAAACAGGCTAACCCACCTTGCCATGTTGCTCGGGGCCAAAACTTCCCTAAAACAGATGCTGCAAACAAACCTGACATAATAGTAGCAATGAAATTCGTAATATATCCAATAATATTCGTTGCGCCTAAGGTGAAAACTAGAGCCAGTCCTAGTGTAAATATCAGAGATACCCTGGAGTAGGTCACCACTTTTTCCTTTTTTAAAGGCTTACCTGTAAACACTTGATAAACGTCAGTTACCAAAATCGTAACAGCTGCAATAAAATCTGAACTTCCAGAAGACATCGTTGCGCTTAGACCTGCTGTCAAGATGATGGCTCCAAGCCAAAGTGGAAATACTTCAGTGGCTAAATAAGGGAAAGCATAACCAGCTTCCAATTCTGGATTCATCAAGTTGGTAGCCATTCCCACAATCGATGGAAACAAGGAAAAGGCTGCAAAAAGAATGCCAGATATCAATAGTGCCTTTTTAAGTGTTACGGTATTTTTGCTTGAATAAATCCTATGACGATAAGAAGGAGCTGCCAATACACCAATCGCGATAACCACGATCAAGGAGATAGCAGGAAGGGCACCCATTTTTTCAATTCCAAAAAAAGACACCATTTCACTAGATAGTTCTCGTGATAGGGTTTCATACCCCCCTATTTTAACTAGAGAAAGAATCGTGAGCATGATAAACCCTACGAATAGAATAACGCCTTGAATCGTATCGGTATAAACAACAGCCAAATAACCACCAATGAAAGTGTAAACGGCAAATCCGAGTGCCGTTATAATCTTCGCTGTAAAGAGATCCAATCCGGTAATCCATGATAAATACAAGCTACCACCCATAATATGAGCGCCAAGCCAGCCAATGGAAGCCAGATACAAGATAATGGATGTCACACCTTTGACTAGTTTGCTTGCACCAAAATAAAAGCTTAATTCTTCTGAGAAAGTTGTAAAGTTATATTTCCTAACATTAGCAAACAATAGTAATAAACCAAAAATTCCAATCGAACCACCTAAACCGTATAAAGCTCCCGCCCAACCGTTGGTGTATGCAAATCCGACCGCACCCATACTAGATCCTGTTCCAACTAGAGTAGCCACGGTTGTCCCAACCAATAGCGGCAACGGCAAGCCTCTTCCACCCATTAAAAAGTCATCTCCACTTTTGACTTTCCTTGAAGACCAAACCCCTACTAAGATCATTAATATGGTAATACCGATGAAAACGGATAAATATATTACTTTATTCTCAACCATTGATATCCCCCCTTAAATTCATTAACGTAGGCCATTTCCAAATGAACTTCTAGATAACTATCAAAACATCTAATCCTTAGCCGATATATAATAGATACATATCAATACTCATATTATTAAGCGCTTTCAAACGGCTGAAAAAAAAAGCGGACCTTGTCGCTTTTTCAGTCTTTTTTTATAAATCATAATTCACAACATAATGTTGCATTTCCGTGTGATAGAACCCTTCACTATATTCGATTATTTTTCCTGTTTCATCATAGGAATAACGTAATCTCTTTAATAAAGGTGTTCCCGTTTTCACGCACAGTATTTCCCCCAAACGAGGAGGAGCGAGTACAGCAGCAAATTCATCGCGAAACTTATCTAAATTGATATCTTGTTCTTCAATCAATCCGTATAAAGACTGCACATTTAAATCTGACAATTCAATATCCTTCATTTGCGTTGTTAAAAAATGCGTATAATGGATAAATGGCATGTCATCAAAATGATAAAGACGTTCTATTCGGAGGCAACACTCCCCGAATAATCGATGCTGTTCTGTCCCTTCTTCATTAGACACAACTTCTGCTTGTACCAAATGTTTATGAATTTTATGACCTTCTCCAACTAAAATTTCTGTAAAACGTTTCCCTTTGGAAAGTTTAGAAGTAGAGGTATTTCGAATGACTTTTGTCCCTTTGCCGCTCTTCTTTTCAAGATAGCCTTCTTGAACAAGTTCCTTGATTGCATTGCGGACGGTAATTTTACTAACATCAAATTCATTTTCTAATTGAGGTTCTGGTGGTATATTCTCCCCGATAGGGTAAACACCGTGAAATATTCGATCCTTCAATATATTCTTTATTTGCAAATATAACGGCCCTTTTTTTCGGGATACGTTCACTATTACATTCACTACCTTTCTACATCGCCCACTGGTTCTGTCATCGCTCGAAGGATGTCATGATCCGATGACATGGGGGTATCACCCACAGTCGTATGCGTAAGCATTGCTGCTGTTGCCGCAAATGCAACAGTCTTCTCTGGTGAGAATCCTTCTAACTCACCGTGTAGGATACCACTCGTATAGGCATCTCCTGCACCTATTCTATCATAGACAGAAAAGGTTAATGTATTGGCAAATGTGAGTGTTTGATCCTTATACATAAAGCCTTGCAATGAATGTGAATTGTCGCCATTGATTGACCGATGAGTACCTGCTATAACAGAAATCATATATTTTTTTGCAACGGCTGGAATCAGATCCATAAGTTGCTCTCGGCGTCCATCTTTCTCTGTTTTCATACCAAGTACAAACATAGCGTCTTTTTCGTTCATCATGACGATATCTGCCAAATACAGCATTTCTTCATAATGCGATTTCGCTTTTTCATATCCGTCTACTCCCCAAAGCGAAGGGCGGTAATTGCAATCGAAGACAACAATCTTATCGTTATCTTTGACGGCTCTTGCAAAATTTTTCATGTGCTGACGGACAGAATCATTCATCGCAAGTGTGATACCACAAAAATGAACAACGTCAACTTCTTTGGCAATCCTTTGAAAATCATACGTTCCTTCAGATGCGATATTGAAGCTACTTTCTAGACGATTAGAATAGGTAACGCGACTAGGCCTAGAGCCGAATCCACTTTCTAAAAAGTACATTCCAACGTATTTTCCACCCCTAACAATGTACGATTGTGTAACTCCAAGCTTACGAAGATATGAAACGGCAGCATCACCAACTGCATTAGCTGGTAATGAGGATACGAGATATCCTGTATGCCCAAATCTGGTTATAGCTGAAATGACATTTACTCCCGTACCTGAGAAAGAATAGTTTAATGTGTTAGCCTGTGACAAGAGCTCATACCCTGGCACCTGCAATCGCATCATGACCTCTCCAAATGCTGCAACAATTTTAGACATATTGATCAACCAATCTTTTCATGGTCCCAAGTAGTACACTTACATCCTCGACCTTTGTTTTCCCCGTTTCCTTATCGATAATTGATGAATACACGTGAGGAATAACTTGTGGTACGTTTGCTTGTAAAGCAATGCGTAAAATCGTTTCAAAGTTCTCTTTATCAATTCCACCAGTTGGCTCTAACGCAAAACCTTCTTCTCCGCATGCTTGTGCAACTGCTCGAAATTCACCTTCGCGATGTAATCCTTCCATTGGGAAATATTTTAATGCATTACCGCCCATGTCACGTACGAGAGCAATCGCCGTTTTAATTGGCACAATCGCATGTTCATTTTGGGCAGCACTTACAGGCCCTGTTGAGATATTCACATAACCAACTCGCCCTGTTGGAGACACTAAGCTATTTATCCAGCTATCATTTCCTCCCAGATTTGCACGTGTTGCTCCAACAGCAGGGAAAACTTGGTTAATATGACTGCCAGGATAATGTTTCGCAATCTCTGCGACTATAGCTGCTTGACGATTATCACCTGCTCCAAGTCCAATTGATACGGCTTCATCAATTTCACTTCCATATTCCTTCATTGCTACTACAGCATCTTCTACTGTTGGATAGTCTTTGGAAAGAACACCGACAAAAACATATCCTTCTGCCACTTTAAAAACCTCTTTTGCGTTTTCAATACTATTGGCTAATACATTTAATGAAACACGTTCTTTGTAAAAACGTTTTGTTATGATAGACACCCTATTTCCCTCCTACTAATTCATGTATTTTCGATTCAATAACATGAATATCGTCACCTTGAAGAGGACGCGGATCGATATCAAAATAGCCTTGCGCCACGCCATAATCACGTGTGTAAATTGCAATCTCACCTTCGCGCAATAACGTCACGACCTCTTTTGCTGTTATGTTAGACTGTTGTGGATCAATTTGTATACGAGCACGAAAAATCTCTCGACCTGCTTCATCCTGTACAATCGTCACATTAACACCTTTCAGTTTCTTCAATGACATTAACACTTGTAATGTTTCTTTTAGTTCTTCACTTTTATCTTCTTTAACACCGTATTCATCGAGTGCTTGAAGTAAACCATAGCTTGTTTCTTTACCAACTTTCATACTTCTTCCTATACCATGTAATTGTACTTTTACCCATTCAATATAGTTTTGCTTCCCCCCCACAATCCCTGAAGTCGGCCCTTCAATTGCCTTTGAACCACTATAAATCGCAAGGTCTGAGTATTTCACATACTTTTGAATATCTTCCTCTGCCGCCGCATCCACAATGAGAGGAACTTCATTACGTTGTGCTACCTTCCATGCCTCCTCAACAGAAATCATACCTTTTTGAACTGCATGATGTGATTTCACGTAAAGAATAGCTGCAGTATGTTCAGAAATTGCACGTTCAATATGTACTGCTTTGCCTTCGTTTGCATAGCCCACTTCTACGAGTTTTCCACCGCCCAAATAGATCATCGTTTCAATGGGTGCTCCGTATTGAACGTTATGACCTTTTAGCATGATGATTTCACTATTAGGTATGTCTTCTTGGTGAAGGCGTTCACTTTTGCGAGGATCCCCCTTTGTCACAAGTGCCGCAACCGAAAGTGCGATACCACTTGATGCCGAATTAACAACAACCGCAGCCTCAGAACCGAGCATTTTTGCCACGTAATCTCCTGCTTTATCAACTAAATCTGCAATCTCAACATAATTTTGTCCACCTTGTTTCATCGCATCCATTACAGTATCCGTCGGAGCAGAAACACCAAGGATGCTCATTCTCCCACTTGCATTAATTACACGTTTAAGACCATATTTAGCGTTCAATGAACTCGCCATTTACAACCACCCCTTTTGTTTCTATTCTTCTTTCTGCTACACGCATATCTCCTTCAGAATCAATAAGTGTTAAAGGTTCATTTATAATAGTAAAAAGTGTTAAATTTGCAACATCCCCAACTTTTATTCGCCCAAGCTCTGGCTTTTTAAGCCATTTTGCTGCATGAGTTGTAACCGCAGCAATTACCTCTTCAAGCGAGTATCCTAAGTAAAGAAATTTCGTGAGTACATTCTCCATACTATAGACAGGGCCTTTTAATCGGTTTCCACGGTAAATGTCAGTGCTGATTGTATCAAAACCAATCTGATGTTGTTTGGCTGTTTCAGCAACCCTAAATGAAAAGCTTGCAGTACCATGCCCAACATCCAAATGCACACCACGTTCAATTGCATCAGTTAACACCTGAAGTGGCTTACCTTTATCATCGAAAAGATTGTTTTCTTTCCCGTTAAGATAATGCGTAATGATGTCCCTTCTTGCTAAGAGTGGAATGACCTCCTCAATATTTGGTGGCCCTGAACCGATGTGAACCATTAGTGGTAGGGATGTTTCACTAGAAAGTCCTCGCGCAATTCGCAAAGGTTCAATACCACTATTACCAACGACGCTTTTACTAATCCGAGCCTTTAAGCCAACTATGACCTCTGTATACTCATTTATTGCCTGAATGGCCTCTTCCCTGTCTATCCATTCTATATTGGATAATTCATCGACTCTTCTTAATCCGATTTTTGAAATGTTCAAAAACGCAAACAAGTTTGTTTTGGCTCGTTCACTATTAGCAACTAAATCTGCTATTCGATCTGCTCCAGTACTTCCAGCATCAACAATTGTTGTAACACCTTGTTTAACACCTATTTCATCTATTTCATCGCCATACGGATTAAAATTAGGAAATGCATGAACATGTAAATCGATCCAACCACTCGATACATAAACATTAGAGTAATCTAAAAGATATCCTCGTCCACTCTTAGCCTTCATTATCTCAGCAATTTTACCGTTCTCTATTACAATATCGATACCTTCTCCATTTATCCGCTTTACATTTCGTAATACGAACCGCTCTTTCATTCAATTTCACCTTTCCGTAACTCTTATTAAACACACTTACAATTAAATAGATTATTATTGTTGTCTCGTACAAGTAGGGTAGCGAATAGATTAATAGTTTGATTATAACGTTATAATGATAAGATAACACAAAAGATCAAATCGGTAAACATAACGTTATAATGTTTATTTCGACAAATAAATATACATTTCTATAAAGCTGTCATTTTTATAGCCAAAAAAATGAAGCGGTAGTGAATCTCCACCGCTTCATTTCTTTTAACCTAATACCTACTTAAAATAAGTTGGATTGGTTCTCTTTAAATATTCCTTATCGATAACCGCTTGACGTAAATGCTCTTGCATTAACTTTTCAGCTAAATCTGGCATTCGAGCCTTTATAGCTTCTACAATATCCTCATGTTGTGCATAGATTATATTCCAATCAAAATTAGTCGCTAATCTTAGCATTCTGCTTCTATTAAAATGGACATTCATTTGCTGGATAGCTTCCCAGGTTGTCGCTTTATGACAACCTGAGAATATCGTCCGATGGTATTCCTCATCTATTTCAAACATCTTCCGGTAGTCCTGTTGTTCAATACAGACCTTTTGCTTACTTAAGTTCATTTCGAGTAAAAGCAATTTGTCCTTAGGCAATTCTTGACATGCTAGGCGAATTACCGCTCTTTCTAAATGCTCCCTCATAAACCTTGCTTCTTCAACCAGATCTAAGTCAATTAACGATACAAATGTCCCTTTTTGTGGATAGACATCTAGAAGACCTTCTTGAGCAAGCTTTAAAAAACTTTCCCTTATCGGTGTACGACTAACATTAAATTCGTCTGACATTTCCTTCTCAGAAATACTTGTGCCTGGAACAAGCTGTAGACGTAATATTTGTGCCTTTAATTTCTGATAGACTTGTTCACGTGTTGAGGTTGACTGCATTTTGTAATCCCTATACATTTAGAAGTCCCTTTCTCAAATAATTCTACTTACTTATCAAATTTGAATCAAAGTGCACCATATCGAATGCTATACTTGGGCTCGCTTACTCTCACTGACTATTTGCTCATTTACTTTTTCTAAACTATCCCATATTCCTAAAATATACATAATGCCTAATGCACGATCATACAGTCCATATCCAGGTCGAGCCTGCTCTTCCCAAATCATACGCCCATGATCTGGACGAATATACCCTTCAAAATTTGTATCATGTAAAGCTTTTACTATTTCATAAATATCTAGTGAACCATCACTACTTCGGTGAGAACTTTCATAAAAATCACCATTATCCAGGATTTTTATATTGCGAATATGAGCAAAGTGAATTCGTTTCTTTTCAGAAAAATGTCTCATAATTGCTGGAATATCATTCTGTGGATTTGCGCCTAGTGCACCTGAGCAGAGTGTTAGACCATTATACGGACTATCGACTAACCCGATGATTCTTTCTAAGTTTTCCTTATTCGTGACAATTCTTGGTAATCCAAAGATAGACCATGGTGGATCATCTGGATGAATCGCCATTTTTACATCGCATTCTTCTGCTACAGGGATGATTTTTTCTAGAAAATATTGGAGGTTGTCAAATAAATCATCCTCTGTAACATCTTTATATAAATCAAATGCTCGTTTAATACTACTGATCCTTTCCGGTTCCCATCCAGGCATCGAAAAGCCCAATGACGAGTTTTCAATTGTTTTTATTAAACTAATAGGATCTACATTTTCCAACATTTCCTTTTCGTACGATAAAACTGTTGATCCATCCGCTAATTCCTTCGCAAGCTCAGATCTTGTCCAGTCAAATACTGGCATAAAGTTATAGCAAATAACTTTAATACCAGCCTCTGCCAAATTGCGAATTGTTGCTTGATAATTCGTAATATAATGATCACGAGTAGGTAGGCCTAACTTTATGTCTTCATGGACATTAACGCTTTCAATGATTTCTAAATGTAATCCTTTATCTTCAACCTCTTTCTTTAAAGCAATAATTTGTTCTAATGGCCAAACTTCTCCTGCAGGAATATCATGGAGACCACCAACGATTCCATACATCCCAGGAATTTGTCTTATTTGGTTTAACGTAACACTATCATCATGACTGCCAAACCACCGAAATGTAACCTTCATCTCCTGACCTCCTGTTGTTTTGCTTAAATTTGCCTACTCATACATTCACTATTATTCCATAAACGCATGAGTAGACTTAATTCTTTAATAGATAACTTTGAATTAAAGTAGAAGAAACCATACTAATATGTTAGTTAAGATATGAGGGATTTATCTTTTAGATGAATAATGACTTAAATCACCTGAAAGGCTTGCTGCTCTGGAATAAAGTTAACTGGAATAGTAGGGAAATATCCTTTCACCAATTCTGCTAGATACTTCATGCCTGGTTCTTCACTAGCGGCATGACCTAATATAATTAACGCCTTTTGTCTCCCCTGATATGCAGCATCTCGAACATATTCGGGAGTTTCCCACTCAGGACCCTCTCCTGTGATAACAAGATCCAGATTCTCTTCCTCGAATAGTGGTATAGCAAGTTGACCTCCGCCCCTGTATCCAACTAACAATCCTACTCGAGTGCATGCCATCGACAAATCACCAACAATACGTACATAAGGAATAGATAGGATCCTTTTAATTGTTTCAGCCATTTCCTTTACAGTTACTGAGGGCATGTTTAGGATAGTAGCAACTGGTCGATTCTCCTCAACGTATTCGTTCCAGCCCATAGAATTGACTAACCCTTCCGCTATTCCATCAGGTTGATACCGATGTATGTAATCATGAAAACGGTAGATTGCAATACCTGACTCTTCTATTAGGCTTTGCTTTTCCAAAAATACAGAACTATTTTCCAACCAATCAGTACTACCGTGGTGACTATAGAATGACCCTTCATGGGTAATGATCAGGTTGGCACCTATTTCAATAGCCTGTTGTAACACATTTTGCGTTACCATAAATGTAATGATTATTCCTTTTACTTCTGTGTAAGGAATTCCTGACTCAAGCTTGTCAACAGTATGATCAAGCGTTTCTACAGGCTCTATTAATTTATCTATTACATCCTGAATGGACGACTTCATAAACTCCCACCTCCCTTTAGATTGCTATTTTTCATGTGATTAATTCATGGGATATGCCAAACTAACAAATATGATGTCCATCCATTTCTTACTTCTTCTTTAAGTCGTAACTTTTATACAGTCTCCTTTTTAATACTCCTTATTACTCTAGCAAGACAATATTTATCTCACTTTATCTATTCTCTTAAATTGAGTTATTCTCTTTCGTCTTCAAAAAGTTCTCCTTAATATGTACTAACATTTCTTTAGAGTTTAGCATCATGAGGTATGCAACAATACTCGAAGTAAAGAGTATTAAAAAATCAGTTGTAATCGTTGTAATAAATGCTAGTAGAAATAAGATCAGAAAATTCCCGATCGTATTTTTAAATTTAATACAACTATAGTACATAGACAATTTCCAGACATCTCTTAATCTAAATTTATATTGTGCATTAATGATAAGGACATTAATACATATTATCGTCCAAATGACAGTGAGTACCATAATGACTATAGATAAGATTTGGCTAGTTTCAGTTGACGATTGTCTAAGGTATTGTAAATCAACTAATAAAATGAAGTAAACAATGAGTATTGGCAACCATACAGATAATGTATCTTTTAAATTCTTTTTATAACCACTGAAAAAATCACGAGTTGGTGATAATTCTTTTGTTCTGATGAGCTTTTCCATCGAATAACACATAGCACCTATAGCCGGTCCAGTTGGTATCAGTGCTAAGAAGTATAAGGGAATATTAGAAAATGAATGTTGTAATGTCATAAAGAAAAAGATAAATACTCCATTTGTTAATACGAAATAAATATTTATTAGTAACAACCAATAAATATAATTTGTAGCCATAAATAATATTCCTTGACCAAATTCTCCTTTTTCCTCCACCACCATTCACCACCTTGAATTAATTAATTGTTTCATTCTATGTATTAAAATGACAGTGTTCTATACCTTGACTAGTAAAATTAGGTCGCCCTTTCATTATTGAAAGGACAACCCTCATTTAATTCTTAATTTTATTTTTTAGCATCTTTATATGTTGTATTAGCAAGGTCTAGATATTTTTGTAAACCTTGACCCTCAAGCTCTTTAACAAATGCGTCATATTCACTTAAATCACGGTCACCAATAATAAATTTCAATGTATTTTGAACTGAGAAGTCTTTTAATGGTGTACTTAATAACGTAACCTGCTCCTTATCCTCTATTGAGTATGGAATCGCTGGTTCTATCGGAATTGTTGTATGAGTAGCTGCCATATCTTCTTGGAATTTAATTTCTTCCTCACTCATCATTGATTGTAGAAGTTCTCTTGTACCGCCATAAGCAAATACTCCTCCAGAGAAGCCATAATCTATCCGTAAATCCTTTGTCCCCTCAGGATTTAAACCAGTATAATTTACATCATCTGCTAATGTTCTTACACCATCTGTTTTCGTGAATGTTGTACCTTCAACACCCCACTTAGTAAATTCCTGACCTTCATCACTATAATAGAGCCAGTCAATAAATTGAAGAATGGCATCAAAGTGTTCACTTTCTTTTACTTTAGATGAAATCATAACACCATTTTCTAATCTTGAACCCGACATTAGATGGCCAGCCGGTCCACCAGGAACTGTGATTTTTGCAATTGAGTAATTGCCTTCTCCTAATGTTTTATCCATGTCAGTCCGATGCAAGACAACAGTCTGCGAATTACCATTTATCATAAAAGATTCACCTGTAACAAATTTTTGAACTGCTTGATCATCTTTTTGCGTGAAACTTTCTTTATCTAATAATCCTTCTGATACTAGCTTATTAAAATATGTTACTAAACCTTTATATTCATCCGTTGTTGGAGCATAAATAAATTCATCTGCCGCTTTATCATATGTTAACCCACTTCCAAAGCCCCATCCTGCTTTTGTACCAAAGCCGGTAGCCGCAATATTAAGCGTGCTATCAAACAAGAATCGATCAGAGAACGGTGTCACATCTGGATATATTTCTTTTAATTTTTTCGCTGCTTCATATAATTCATCCCACGTTTTTGGTATCGCAATTTTATTTTTTTCAAAGATGTCTGTTCTAACAATTAGTGTATAATCTGGTCTAACGGCTTCATGTAACCCCGGTAGTAAATAATATTTACCATCCTCTTGTCGTAAGCCTTCTAATTCTTCTTCTAGCTTCCATTTTTCAACTTTATCTTTAAAGTGTGGCATCTTATCAATATAGTCGCTTATAGGTAGAATCGCTCCAGCAGAAACAAAAGCTGCCTCTTCCCCAGGATATGTTTTTGGTATGATTAATGGTGCATCACCTGAACTAATTAACAAGCTACGCTTTTGTGTATAGTCACTCATAGGTACAATTGTTGGTTTTAATGTAACATTCGTTCTTTTCTTTATATCGTCCCATAATAACCAATCTTCTTTGTATGGATATGTTGGTTGATCCATATACAGGATTGGTAATTCAAACTCTTCCCCTGCCTTAAATGTATCACCTACACCATACGAATCCATTGCTGACTTTGCTTGCTTTACTGGCTCTGAATTAGCAGATTCTTTGTTAGAACATCCAGCAATAACAAGTACAAACAATGCTAATAAACTAAAAACATACTTCATCCTACTTTGACCCTTTTTCATTTCATTTCCTCCCCTTTGTTTATATAAGAAAAGCGCAAGCGCTTAATCTATCGTTATGAAAAGTCTCTTAATCTCTATCCCCTTACTTAACTGAGCCCAACATAACACCCGATACAAAGTACTTTTGAACGAACGGGTACACTGTTAAAATTGGAAGAATTGTCAGGATCATCGTTACAGATTTAATGTTTGATGAAATCTGAGTTAAGTTATCCGCCGATGTTGCGCCCGAAGTTGTTGCACTAGTCGCACCAGCAATTAAATTTCTGAGGTAAATTGTTACTGGAAATAACTCTTTCTGATCTAAGTATAAGAAAGCCGGAAACCATGAATTCCAGTGTCCAACCGCATAAAAAAGGATCATAGTAGCTATTACTGCCTTACTAAGCGGTAAAACAATTTTCAGTAAAATACCATATGTATTTAAACCATCAATTGAGGCCGCTTCCTCTAGCTCGACAGGCATATTTTCAAAGAATGACTTCATTATTAGCATATTGTAGATACTTATAGCACCTGGAATCACAATAGCCCATATCGTATTATCAAATCCCAAGCTATTAATCAACACATAGTTTGGAATTAAACCACCATTAAAAAACATCGTGAATACCGCAAAAACAGTTAAGAACTTACGACCAACCAACCTTCTCTTTGATAATGCATAGGCAAAGATGGTTGTTAAAAACATGGAGATGGCCGTACCAACTACTGTATATACAACTGTATTTTTATAATTGATCCAAAACATTTCATCTTGAGCTACAGTTTTATAGGTGTCTATATTAAAGCCCTTTGGAAATAGACTTACCTCACCAGCATTAATATAAGCCTCACCACTAAACGATTGCGCTAGTACATTTAGAAATGGGTATAGTGTACAGAAAATGATGAGAAGTAAAAAAAATACATTAAATACTTTAAATGCCTTGTACTGTGTAGATTCTTTCATGGTTTCTCCTCCCTACCACAAACTTCTTTCTGTTAATTTTCTAGAAATCCCATTTGCAGTTAAAACTAGTACTAAGCCTATAAGTGACTCAAACAATCCGATCGCTGTCGCATAACTAAAATTGCTAGATTCAAGTCCAATTCGGTATAAATAGGTCGAGATAACATCTGATGTTTGATAGGTTAGAGGATTATATAATAATAAGACCTTCTCAAATCCTACCGCCAAGAAGCTACCGATATTTAAAATTAGTAAGGTAACAATCGTTGGTAAGATACCGGGGATCGTGATATGAATTGTTTGCTTCCACCGGTTAGCTCCATCAATCTTTGCTGCCTCATATAAGGATTCATCAATTGTTGTTAAAGCCGCTAAGTAAAGAATAGCTCCCCATCCCATACTCTGCCAAACTTCTGAGGTAATATAAATTGTTCTGAACCATTCTGCTTGTTGAATAAAGTTAATCTTTTCACCTGTAAAGAATTCTACAATTGTATTTATGGAACCATTGATGGCCGTAAGTTGTAGAACCATCCCTGCAACAATAACAATTGATAGAAAATGTGGTAAATAAGATGCTGTTTGTACAAACTTTTTAAACCCTCTTGCCTTTACTTCATTTAATAACAAGGCAAATATTATTGGCATTGGAAAACAAATTAGTAAAGTTAAACTTCCAAGCGTTAAGGTGTTTTTAAACACATTCCAAAAAGTGGGATCATTGATAAACATCCTTACATAATGCAATCCTACCCAGTGTTCGCCAAACATATTTCCTCCAGGCATAAACCTCCTGAATGCGATTACATTTCCAACCATTGGTCCATATTTAAATATTAATAAGTAAATAATCGGTAGTACTAATAACGAGTATAGTTGCCAGTCCTTCCTTATAGCTCTACCTAAAAATGCTAATTTACTTTGTTTATTCACATCCAAATTATGAACCTTTTCAACTTTCTCTACTTTAACCTCTCCCATAATAACCCCCCATTCATAAACTTAGGCTATATTTTTAAAACTTTCATACCCCTTTTTGAAACGCTTACATAATTCAGTTGCTTCTTCTCACTCATTACTTTACTCAAACTACAATACAAGAATATTAGTATGGTAGTTAAATCCGCATTTTGTAAACCCTTACATGTAACGATAGGGTTTTACAAGTTCCTTCTATTGAGAACCTAGTTTGTTTAACAGACATACTAAGTAGGTGCTAAATTTATTATAAATGGAGTTTTCCAACTATTCAATACAATTATTTTTTTTTATTCAATTCTTTTTGGTAAGCTATTTATTTAAACTCAACACAGGCTCGTTAACTATCAAATTCTTTTTATTTAATGGCCTTTTCCGCTAAATTATTTTGTGATTTTTATTCTAAAATAGCTACAATTTCTACAGAAAGCAACAAACTTATCGAAATGTGCCCATCTAACAGATTAGCATATTACTGGATAAATACTAATATTGTAAACTAATTGTTAATTTTCCCAAAACGTTAATTTACCTACCTCTTTTCTTGTACAATATATGTATTCATATAACTAGGGGGGAAGGTCATGCGCCTTACAAAAGAAGAAAATAGCTGGGTGTTCTACGATTGGGCAAACTCTGCTTATTCTATTATTATTTCCACTGCTGTATTTCCACTATTTTATAAAGCAGCCGCTACAAATGCCGGAGTAAGTCCTGCTAATTCTACTGCTTACTTAGGGTACACCATTGCGATCGCCACATTTATTTTGGCTATGCTCGGGCCAATATTAGGTACAATCGCAGATTACCAAGGCTTTAAAAAGCGCTTCTTTACATTCTTCTTTGCTCTTGGCGTCATATTTACAGGCCTGCTTGCCTTTATACCAAGTGACCAGTGGGTGCTATTATTAATATGTTATACTTTTGCGGCAGTTGGCTCATCAGGGGCCAATGTGTTTTACGATGCTTTTCTAGTCGACATTACCACAGAGGAACGTATGCACAGAATTTCAGCTCGCGGCTTTAGTTTTGGCTACATTGGAAGTACGATCCCGTTTATTATTAGTATTGCCATCATTATTTTAGCACAAAACGGTATCATCCCTTTATCTACAACGATGGCAAGTAAGATTGCCTTCCTTGTCACAGCCGTTTGGTGGGGGTTATTTAGCATTCCTATGTTTAAGCATGTTCATCAACGATACTACATACAACGTGAGCCTAGCCCAGTTATTAATAGCTTTAAACGTCTTGGTAAAACATTATCAGAAATTCGAAAGTATAGATCCCTTTTCATCTTTCTTCTAGCTTATTTCTTCTATATCGATGGAGTAGGTACTGTGATTACAATGTCTACTGCTTATGGTACGGATTTAGGAATTAGTTCAACAAATTTGCTGATCATCCTGTTTGTTACACAGGTAGTTGCTGCTCCCTTTGCCATTCTTTACGGGAGATTATCTGAACGATTTACCGGAAAGAAAATGCTCTATGTAGGAATTTTCATTTATATGATTGTTTGTATTTATGCCTATTTCCTTAAGACAACATTAGACTTTTGGATAATGGCCATGCTTGTAGCAACTTCTCAAGGAGGAATTCAAGCATTAAGTCGATCATACTTTGCAAAACTAATACCTAAGGAAAAGGCAAACGAGTTTTTTGGTTTCTATAATATTTTTGGGAAATTCGCTTCGATAATGGGACCTCTTCTAGTAGGAGTTACTGCCCAATTAACAGGTAACTCAAATAGTGGTGTCTTTAGTCTTATTATTTTATTTATTATCGGACTGATCATTCTTACGCGTGTTCCTGTACCTAAAAATGAGCTAGTTGTTTCAATTGATCAGAAGTCTTTATAGTCGAATAAATTTATTTTTCCACTAACACCTGTCATTCACCAGCAAATATTTTAGAAAATGAAAAGGCAGAGTATTGGCGTTTATGCTTGCCTACTCTGCCTGCTACTATTTGGATAATTAACTTTTAGCTTACTTATTCCAAAGATCAATACGATCTTTTACAATCTTTGTATACTCTTTCTCAGCCTCTTCTACACCTGCTTTTTCTAAATCCTTCATAAATGTATCCCAAGCCTTATCAAAATCTTTTGGTTTAGCAAGGATAGCCTCTGGTACGCGTTTTTTGACAACATCTAAAGATTTTTGCATGTTTAGCTCTAAATCTGATCCTGCTTCAACAGGTATATTGAACGCAGCACCCCATGGTTTCACCGGGAACTCTTCCTTTTTCGGATATAAATCTTTCCACATTTCAACATCATAGTTACTAAGTACTTCTTTTTCTACATCTGTATATGCATCTTTAATTTGATCTGGGCTAGCAATTGTATAGGTTTGACCTGTAGAGTCAGTAACACCATCACCATAAAATGGAGCAAAACCTTTTAATACACCAACGCCTGTTTCTTTTACATAATCTGCATTATTGTTACGTTCATTCATTTCCTCTTCAGAAATGACACGTTTCCCGTCAACAATTTCATAATGCTCGCCTTCAATTCCCCATTGTTGAAGGATTTGACCTTCATCAGATGCTAAATAATCAAGGAATTTAATCGCACGAACAGGATCTTCATTATCCTCTGTAATACCAATTCCCCAACCACCAAGATAACCTGCATCTTGGAAATTACGATGCTTATATTCCTCTGTTAATGTTGCTGGGTACAAACCGTGCATTCTTTCTTCTTTTCCGGCTTCTCTCAAGGCTCTTTGTGCCTCTCCTATTTGCCAGTCTGCATCAATAAGACCGATAACACGTCCAGTTGATACTTTTGCAATATATTGATCATATTTTTGTACAAAGCTTTCTGGATCTAGTAATCCTTCTGCATTCATATGATTTAACCAGCGAAAGTACTCCTTTTCTTCAGGACGGCGATAATGCATTGTTGCCTCATATGTTTCTGGATCGATGTAAAATTCTCCATCATCAGATGCTCCAGTTGCCCAGAATGCAGGGTTTGTAGTCGTAATCTGAATTCTCCAATCATCGGCTAATAAAGATAAACCAAGTGTTGGCTGCCCATCAATCGTTGGATTTTTCTCCTTGTATTCTCTAATTACATTTTCAAAATCTTTAACTGTACGAATTTCTGGATAGCCAAGTTCCTTAACTGCAGCATGCTGTAGCATGAATCCTTGACCTGGTGCAAAATATTGCTGGTCAACAGGAGAAGTTGGTAAAATATATATGGATGGATCTTCTTTACTCCATTTTAAACGATCTAGGTAATCACCATAAACCTTTTTCAGATTCGGTGCATGTTCTTCAATTAAATCCGTCAAATCGATAAATGCACCTGCATCAACTAATGTACTTGCATTACCTTTTGGTAAAACAAAGTCAGGATATTCACCACTTGCAGCCATTAAGGGTATTTTCTGTTCTCCACCAGCAACGTCAAATTCGGCATTTAGTGTGACACCTGTTTCTTCAATAACCTTTTTACTTACAGGACTTTCCATTTTATCCCACTGTGAGTGAGGATCTGCACTAAACATTGTGAAGGTTACTGGACCGTCTGATTCACTATTTTTCCCAGTATCCTTTGACGCACTTTCATTGCTACAACCAGATAACAGAATGACAAATGCTAAAAACGATGTGATTATTGCCTTTTGTGTTTTTCTTTTCATTACAAAATGCTCCTCATTTCAGTTATAACAGGGTCCTACCCCCATAATCAACTTTATTTAATTCGGCTCTTTTCTAAAAGTTTGTTGCTCTAGTACTAGAGCACGAAGATATAGTTAAAGCGTGTACATTAGTACTTTGTACGGAAACAACAATCTTTGCGAATCCTGCTTTTAATTAATTCCAAAGTTCAATTTTTTCATTAATTATCTTTGTAAAATCAGCTTCTGCTTTTTCTACATTTGCCTTTTCTAACTCTTTCATAAATTGATCCCATACTTTATCAAAATCTGCTGGTTTTGCTAGAATTGCCTCAGGAACCATTCTTTTAGCTAGATCTAAAACTTTTTGATTGATTAGTTCTAAATCACTTCCAGCTGGTATTTGAATATTATAGGCAGCACCATATGGCTTAACAGGGAACTCATCCTTTTGTGGATACATATCTTTAAACATCTCTACACCATAGTTTTTAAGCAATTCCTTCTCTGTATCTGTGTAAGACTCTTTTATCTGCTCTTCAGAAGCAATCGTATACGTTTGACCTGTAGAATCCTTTACCCCATCACCATAACGAGGTGCAAAGCGTTGAAAGTTATAACCAATTCCTGTTTCTTTTGCAAAATCCTTGTCATTGTTTCGTCTATCCATTACTTCTTCAGGAATGACACGTTTGCCATCAACAATTTCGTAATGCTCTCCTTCAAATCCCCAGTTAGTCATGACTTGTACTTCTTCTGAGGCTAAATAGTCAAGAAATTTAATTGCTCGAACCGGATCTTCACAATCCTCTGTTATCGCAATTCCCCATCCAGCTTGGTATCCTGGATCCTGATAATTAGCATGCTTAAATTCTTCACTAAGTGTTGCTGCATATGGACCAAACATTCTTTCTTCCTTACCTGCATCACGTAATGCACTTTGTGCTTCACCGATTTGCCAGTCAGCATCAACCACGCCAAGAACACGTCCTGATGAAAGTTTCGCTAAATATTGATCATATTTTTGTACAAAACTCTCAGGATCTAATAATCCTTCTGCATTCATATGGTTTAACCACTTAAAGTAATCCTTTTCTTCAGGACGTCTGTAATGTAACTTAGCTTCATATGTCTCTGGATCAACATAATATTCACCATCATCTGATGCACCTGTAGCAAAGAAACCGCCATTTAAAGTAGAAACCTGAATTCGCCAATCATCTGCTAATAAGGAAAGTCCTATAGTTGGTTGCCCATCAATTGTAGGATACTTCTCCATATATGATCTAATAGCGCTCTCATAATCATCCAGCGTACGAATCTCTGGGTAACCTGCTTCTTTTACTACATCATGCTGAAGCCAAAAACCAGTACCAGGATTATAATTAGTTGGATCAACTGGAGCTGTACTTAAAACATAAATTGATGGATCTTCTTCGCTCCATTTTAGGCGACTTATATAATCACCATAGATCTTCTTAAGATTTGGTGCATGTTCTTCAATAAGTGGAGCAAGATCGATTAAAGCACCTGCATCGACAAGTGTACCTGCTTCACCTTTAGGAATAATTAAATCTGGATAATCCCCACTTGCAGCCATTAATGCTATCTTTTGTGTACCACCATTCACATCAAATTCTGGATCCAATGTAACGCCTGTGTCTTCCGTAATCTTCTTACCAATTGGGCTCTTCATATTTTCCCAATCTGCATTTGCATCAGAATCGAAGACAGTTAAGGTAACTTCTCCACTACCATCAGATTCTTTTTTGTCTGTAGATGCCTTATCCGAATTCGAGCATGCGGAAACCACTAAACTTGCTGATAACAATACCCCTAAAGATAACCTTCTTAATAGCTGTTTTTCCACTTCATTTCCCCCTTTGTTTAATTCCTCTATATTGTATAAACAGGTAAACCTGTTAACACCAACCTCAACTTTTCACTGCACCTAATGTCATTCCTTGTACAAAGTGTTTCTGTACAAATGGATATACAAGTAAAATTGGTACGACCGTTACCATGGTAATGGCCATTTTTATAGAATCTGGAGAAACCATTGCAGCTTGTTGATCAGGGCTTAAATTCCTCATTGAGTTCGCATCCCCGCTACCCATTGATGTATTTTGTAGAATCTTCATTAACTCATACTGCAATGTGGTTAATGCCGGATTTTGACTATTATATAGGTATGTGTCAAACCAAGAATTCCACTGCCCTACTGCAACGAATAATGCAATTGTTGCTAAAACTGGTTTACATAGTGGTAAAATAATTTTCCAGAAAATTGTAAAGTCATTTGCTCCATCCATCTTCGCTGATTCCTGAAGAGAATAAGGCAATCCATCCATAAATGACCGTACAATAATGATATTAAAGGCACTTACAACTCCTGGTAACAGATAAACCCAAAACGTATTGATAAGCTGTAAGTCTCTCATTAACATGTATCCTGGAATTAAACCTCCACTAAAATACATCGTTAATACTAATGTAGTAGATACAAATTTTCTTCCTTGGAAATCTGCTCTACTTAATGTGAACGCTACCATTGCAGCAGATAAAACACCTAGTATTGTACCAATCACCGTCCGTAACGTTGAGTTAATGAAACCGGTAATTAAATTATCATATTTAAATATTTCTATATAGTTATTAAGCGTAAATTCCCGAGGCCAAATGTAGATGCCACCCCTAACCGTATCAGTGGAATCATTAAGGGAGATGGCCAATACATTTAAAAAGGGATATAAAGTTACGATCATGATAACAGACAAGAAGATATAATTTCCTACTGTAAACATACGATCGCCTAAATTAGTCCGACTAAATAAAGATTTCATATTGTCTCCACCTTTACATTACACTCTGATTCGAGAATCTTTTGAAGATGCCATTCGCTAAGAATAATAAGATGATACTAACTACCGAGTTAAAGATTCCGATTGCCGTCCCGTAAGAGAATCGGCCTAATCCAATCCCATAATTAAGTGCATATAAGTCCAATACTTCAGAGAAGTCTGTCACTAATGGATTTCCTAATAGGAATTGTTTTTCAAAACCAATACTTGTTAAATGACCGATAGATAAAATAAGGACAACTAAAATGGTTGGTCGAATACCCGGTAAGGTTATATGCCAAATTTGCCTCCATCTACTAGCACCATCAACTTTTGCGGCTTCATATAGTTGAGGATCAATCCCTGCAATCGCTGCCAAAAAGATAATTGCGTTCCAACCCATCTCTTTCCACAGATCAGCTATTGTGACAATTGACCAAAACCAAGTACCTTTTGTCATAAACTGGACTGGTGAGTCAACTAAACCCGTTTTCATCAGCAGGTCGTTTATAATCCCTCCATCTACTGATAGCATTTTTATGACGATCCCTGCTACAACCACCCATGAAACAAAGTGAGGCAGGTACGTAATTGTTTGTACAGTCCGCTTGAAAGCAGAAACCCGTACTTCATTCAATAATACGGCAAATAAAATTGGAACGACAAAACCTAAAGTCAATCCCATTAAACTCATGGCTAACGTGTTCCGTAATACTAAATAGAACCGTTCATCAGTGAATAGATTAATAAAATGCTCAAGTCCTACCCATTCTTGTTCAGAAAATGCTCGCCCTGGTCGATAATCTTGAAAGGCCATCGTCCAACCCCATAATGGAAGGTAATTAAAAACCATCACCCAAGCAACAAATGGTAGTGACATTAAATATAAATATTTTTGTTGTTTTACAACGCTCCAAAAGCTTTTTTTATGCTTTGGTATCTCAGTATTTGAATGCGCTTTCTCTTTTGCAACTTCCACGGTATCCCCCTCCTCTTCTATACTATTATCATAGCGAATTTTGGCTTTTATCAATACCTACTAGATTGAAAGAAAAATCAGGTCAAAATTAGATATATTATTCAGAAAATTGGAAGCGTTCTATTTTTATGATAAAAATTGTCATAAAAATAGATATTTAGTAGGTAGCTAGTCCCTAAAAAAAAAAACAGTATCTTATATAAGATACCGCTAGATTTCTTTTCTAAATGATGAAGGTGATACGCCGACATACTTTTTGAATTTCCGATGGAAATAGTCAACATTTGCATAACCTATTCTCTCAGCTACTTCATATACCTTATACCCTTTTATTAAAAGTTGTTTTCCCTTTTCGATTCTAACTTTGTCGAGGTAAGTATTAAAGTATTCACCTGTGTGATTTTTAAACAGCTTCCCTAAGTAAGCGCTATTATAATTGAAGACAGTAGCGAGGGTATCTAAGCGTAAATTTTGATCATATTCTTTATGAATTAAATCAATCATTTTTTTTAGAGACACATCTGTTTGTCCATTATCAAAGCTGTTTATGACCTTTAATAATTCGTTTAAAACATACTCGACCAGGCTAGGGAGGTTTTTTATTTCATATAGTTCCCCTGCAATAGAATTCATTGGTGAGAGGATTGACTGCATATTTTCATTTGCAAGAAGGATCTTATTTAATGTATTTGTATAAATTTTTATAAAGTACTTTTTAATTTTTTGTTCCGAGAATCCTTCATTGATCATATATTCGGCTAATTCATTGACTATTTTTTCACAAGCTTCATAACTTACAATCTCGATAGAGTAATACAATCTTTCTACATACGAATCTATAGAAATGTTACTTTTACTCAAACCTTCATGTGCGTTATCACTTCGCAAGTCTTTACAAGTTAAAAGTACTCCTTCTTGATAAAGGAACTTATTTTCTAACAATCGTCGCGCTGTTTTATACGAAGTATGAATGTTCTCTGGACAATCAACAATCTTACCTGCAGCTGCGTATATCTTGTATTCCTTGATTTTTTCTAGCAATTGACTTTGCTCTTTCGATTTAGAAAAGTCCCCTTTAAAGAGAACACCCCTATATGAATTCGTTTCAAACATGAACCCGTTGCATCCATTTTTTATAATACCGTTTATTTCCGTATCTAGCTCCTCATAATCTTCAATAGCTAGTAGTACTATTTGGTAACTAGCTGCATCTAAGTCATACGATTTACAAAGCTCCTCTAAATCTATATCACTGTAATTTTTATTATCTAATAAATAGCTTTCAATAAAGTCCTCTCTTTTTTTTAATCCTTCACTCTCCATCAAAATGGTAAGTTTTTTTTCGTTTTGAAGCTTTCTTTGAACTTCCTTCAAATAAACAACTAATTCATCTTCATCTAACGGCTTTAACAAGTAACCATCACATTGACAACCTAAAGCTCTTTTTGCGTACTCAAAATCAGCATATCCACTTAAAATAAGAAAGTGAACCGATTTATCTTTTTGTCTGATCGTTTCGATTAAAGTTATTCCATCTATTTCAGGCATCCGAATATCAACTACCATTAAATCTGGTGCATATTGTTGATGTTTCTCCAAGCCATCACGACCATTTTTTGCTATATCAATTACATTAAATCCATACTCTTCCCATGGTACTAACGTTCTTAAACCTTCCCGGATCATTGGTTCATCATCTACAATGATCACTTTATACATTTTCATCCCCCCAAGGTATTGTAAATCGAATGGATGTACCAATTCCTTTTTTACTATCTATCACTAAACCACTTCGTGTTCCATAGGTAAGCTGTAATCGATTATGAACATTTAACAAGCCAATCCGATTAGCACTTTTTTCATCCGTTTCACCTAACATTTGAATAATCTCACTAAGCTTAACTTTGCTCATCCCACTCCCGTTATCCTCAACAATAACCGTTAACTCCTTATCAACCACTGTTGTTGATATCGATATTGTTCCGCCTTCCTCTTTTGTCTCTAAGCCATGAATTACAGCATTCTCCACTAATGGTTGAATAATTAATGGATGTATTTTGACCCTTTCTGACAAAGAGTCAATATTCAGTTCATAATGTAAACGGTCTTCATAACGGAATTTTTGTATTTCTAAATAACAGGTAACCATATCAATCTCACTACTTAACGGAATTTTATTGCCACCTATCTCAATACTTTTCCTCATTAATTTACCAAGCTGTTTGACAACCTTTGCAATATCCTTTTCTCCTTTCATATGAGACTTCATACGAATCGATTCAAGTGTGTTGAATAAAAAGTGGGGATTTATTTGACTAGCCATCATTTTTAGCTTTATTTCTTTTTGGCTGATTTCTAGAATATTCTTTTGCCTATTTGTTTCATGTACTTGGTCAATTAGACCTCTAATGTTTTCAACCATATCATTAAATTGGTTTGATAATTGTCCAATCTCATCGTTTCCATCTACAATCACTTTTGTTGTTAAATCTCCATTCGATACATTACTTATTGTTTGACTTAAATTTGAGAGACGCTTAGATAGTAACCAAGAAAAACCTGCAATTAAGATGACTGCCACGATGACTCCAAATAATGTCACAACAACACCCATTAAGCTTAAATCATTTGCGTCTTTTACAATGTGTTTATTGGTTACAATTGAAATAATTTTTAGTTGATTTTGACTCCTCTCTGGTAACAAATCATCAACAATAATTTGTGATGGTTCACCTGCTATTTTTCCTTCATAAATGGTTGGGACATTTTGAATTGAATATTGTGGATCAATGACTTCATACAAGCCTTTCCCAATGATGTCAGGCTGGTTAGCTGAAACGATATAATTACTTGCATCTACAATCATTGTTAAGAAGGGTTCTTGCTGTAAAATCCAATTTAATTGCTGGGGTTCAATTGTGATAACAAGCATTCCATATGTTTTATAATCTAAAAAATTCACCCTTTTTACTAAGCTTAAAAATTGAACATTGCCTTTTGTCTCATCTTCTAGATATAACCATCGGTTAAATGCTGGGTCTTGTGTTGTTTTGTTATACCAATGCAATCCCTTTACAGCTTCACCTACAGGTATAAAGTTCCAATTGTTAATCATTGTCGAATTATCCATATATAGTCTAATATTAGCGATTTCCGGGTAACTTTGGATGTAAGCACCAAAGTTACGATATTCTCGGTACGCATCTACCACTTCGTAGGTACTTTTATATTTCTTGTTAACTAACTCACTTAATCGTGAATCAATTTGAAGATTATCTGCAACATAAATCGGTACATTTAATATTTCTGCTGTTCTCTTCTTCACCCTCTCAACATTGTCCTTTGATTGTTCAATTGCGTCTTCTATAGCGTTATTTCTTAATTCATAGGTTAATAAGATCCCAACCACCATAATTGGGATAAAAACGACAACTATAAACATGAACATTAATTTATCACGTAATTTCATGTTATTTAATTTGTTGATCATAGAATTTCGAAGCTGTTTTATCACAAAGTTTACCCCTTTTTCAGTAAGCGCTTACAGATTTTAGAGTTTACTATCATTATAACTTACATCCAATCCTTGTTTCAGAAAAGATTCCGTCTATATTTTACTATTTTTCATGTCAAAATTATAGATTGAATGATGAATATAGGAGAATATGCTTATTTTACGGTTAGAATTAGAGATAATTTTGAATACTAACTGTCGGTATGTGGGTTAAGGATTGTCGATTTTTGTCAAATGATAGATTTCCAGTGAAAGTTGATAGATTCCAACATAATTGCAGTTTCTAAGACCGAGAATCTCTTATTTACCGTTCATTATTAAATAAATTTGCGGGTAAACAATATAAAGCCTGGTTCGTTTTATTAAACAAACCAGGCTACATTGGAATTTTCTCTTAGTAGGCTCTATTCTAAAATTGTTACTTTCCAACAATTCGGAAACTCTTTTAAAAGAAGGCTCTTTTCGCAACGATTGTTGTTTTTTCGTACATAACTCTACTTCACGGAACTAGCCTATCATCGTGCTCTTTTCGCTTATTTATATGGTCTTATTCTTTTGAAGTGACAGGAAAGTAGTACAATAAAAATCCAAAAACCGATTTTTATAAATGTAAAAGCAACAAACGTTTAGAAAAGAGCCTAAAAGAAATTGAAAGAGTATTTAAGCAAAAACTGATATTAGGTAAGACTAATCCAACTTAATTGGATGTCTCCTTTAAATAAAAGATACAAACTCTCTACTTCTGTAGGCTCTTCAATGGTTGTTGTTATTGTTGTCCATGCTTGGAAGCCCCCAGTTTGTGGCACCTCACATTCACAAAGCAGTGGACCATCTGTAGAATTTGCTCTTACTTCAAGTTTTGCCTTTTGACCACCATTAGCGACTCTCGCTGTAAAAGTCGTCGGGGCATTACTTGAGAGAACGTCATGAAATGCGATCCAGCTAGTAGACGATTGATTACGGATACTATGTCCACCTTCTGTACATTCATCTAAATAAACTTCATGATAGTCATCATAATTGATAGCTTTCACTTTTTCAGTTAAACGACGCAGAGGAATCGTCTCCCCCTCAATATCTATTTTCGTTATTAATTGAATATCCTCAGATGAACGGCCTACCATTATTGTGTACGTACCAGCTTCTGTACAATAACGTTCTCTCGTTACATCCCAAATTGCTAGGTCGTCTTGCTTTAACTCGAATGTAACCCTCTTACTTTCGCCTCGTTTAGTAGGAATCCGTTTAAAGCCTTTTAATGTTTTTAATGGCCTTTTCACCCTGGAGTCTTCACCTTTTACATACAATTGAACCACTTCATCACCAGCAAATTCTCCTGTATTTGTGATGGTCACTGAGATTGTCATTGGATCCTTTGCATGACTAGGCTTTTCAACTAGTAAGTCACTGTATTCAAAACTTGTGTAAGATAGACCATGCCCAAATGGATACAAGACATCCCCATCGAAATATTGGTAGGTGCGCTTACCCTTTATGATGTCGTAATCCATTAAATCAGGTAGCTGTTCTGCCGATTGATACCAGGTCATATTTAATCTTCCTGCAGGATTATAGTCACCAAATAAAACGTCTGAAACTGCACGACCAAGTTCTTGCCCTCCATGAGAAGAGTATAGAACTGCAGGAACATTTTCTTCAAGCCAATTGATGGCAAATGGATAGCTACCAATAACAACCACAACTGTATTTGGATTTACTTTTACAACCTCTCGGATCATTTTTTCCTGATCTGGTGGTAAGATCAAATCCGGTCGATCAACACATTCCTTACCGTTTATAAAGGGATTATTACCAACAAATAAAATGGCTGTATCCGCTTGTTTCGCTACTTCAATCGCATTATTGATTCCGCTAGAAACAATTTCGATAGCAAAGATATCTTTTCCTTCTCCATTTACTGACAAATATTGATCATCCAAGCCAATTGGTTGATTGTCCCATGAGGTTAACTGTACTTCTCCACCTTCCTCATCTAGCCGAAAGACTTCTTTAACAAACCAGCCTTTTGCTTCTTCTGCACTAGCCGTTATTCGTCCATTATCATTTACTGTTAGGTATTTATCATTTGTATGGGACTTTAGCGTTTCACTGCCCCATCCCCATTTAGTATAGGTAAATACTTCACCTGGGCCGTCCATCGCTACAAGTTCATTCGATTCAGGTTTAACGTGAAGATACTTTCCTGACTTAACAGCACGCAGCTTAATTTGATCACAGCTATCTGTATAAGCTACATTTCCTTTTAACCTCGTATCTATACCTTTTAAAGGTGAAATTGTGTATGGTGGTGTTCCACTATACCAATCTGTATAGACTTCGTCTGCAAGTGGTCCAATGACAGCTACCTTGTTATTTTTTAATGGAAGAATGTTATCATTTTTCAATAAAACAATCGATTCCTTTTCCGCTTGCAATGATAGTTCACTGTGCTCAATGGCACAAAGTTTATCTTCTGAAATAAATGAATATGGATTTAACTCCTCTGGATCAAATTCACCCAGTCTGAATCGTACACGGAATGTATTTTTCAACGCTTGATCGAGATCATTCTCTTCTAGTAATCCTTGTTCAAGGGCATCTCTGATGGCACGAAGAGATATTTCTTGATCATCTGTAATACTATCAATCCCTGTTTTAATCGACAGTGCTACAGCTTTAGCATAGGAATCTACATATTTATGGTCGTTAACAGCACCTAGCACATCTCCAGCGTCACTGACCACAAATCCATCCATCCCCCATTCCTTCTTAAGGATATCATTTACGTCAGGGTTCATATTACAAAGCGTGCCATTTACAGCATTATAGGCAGTCATAATTGACTGTGCCTTTCCTTCTTTTATCTGCATTTCAAAGGCTTTCAAATAATATTCTCGCATATTCCGTGGGTCCATACTAACCGAGCATTCACCACGGTCAACTTCATTATTGTTCCCGAGGAAATGTTTTAATGTAGCAGCCGTTTTTAGGTATACTGGGTGTTCTCCTTGTAATCCTTTAATTAGTTCTGTTGTCAGTTTCCCAGTTAAGTAGGGATCTTCACCATATGCCTCTTCTGTACGTCCCCATCTAGGATCTCTTTCCATATCAACCGTTGGAGCCCAAATAGTTAGTCCATTTTTTTCAGGGTCCTTCTGAAAAAAAATACGAGCCTCATCAGCAATTACATTGCCAATTTCCCTCATTAACTCCTCATTCCAGGTACAGCCTAGTCCAATATTTTGCGGGAATACAGTCGCTTTTCCCAACCATGCAATACCATGTGCACCTTCTGTTCCATGCTTATATTTATTGATGCCAAGTCTTGGAATCTCATCTTGGTATTGGCACATTAAATTAATTTTTTCTTCTAAAGTTAATTGGGAAACTAAATCATCCACTCTTTCTTCAAGTGTTAATTTAGGATCTTGAAATAAGTAAGTTTCGGTAGCTAGTTTCATGGCTCTGCCTCTTTTCAATTTAAAGAATACCTTTATTTTAATGTAAATATAAGCGTTTTCAAACCATCCTAATTAGCCATAATATCAGGTCAATTTCTTTGATTAATAATAACAAAAGGCTGTTTTCGCAAAGATTGTTGTTTTTCGTAATAAGTAAATCTTTACGTATTCAGCCTATCTTCGTGCTCTTTTCGTTAAATGACTCTGATATCCCACTGGAGATCGCTTCAATTTAGATAATAAAAATCCAAAAGCCGATTTTTATTCGTACTAGAGCAACAAACTTTTAGAAAAGAGCCTAACAAAAAGACTATGTTAAGCATACACATAGTCTTGGGTAATGCCCTATAGAATTAAGCCTCCATTGTCTCTTGCTGTTCTTCCGTTACGTTAGGCTGAAATAACCTCATTGCCTTTTGAATAACCTTGTGAAAATAAACAAAGGCAAAATAGGCACATAATGATCCTGTGAAAAATGGAATTAAAAACGTATAGTTAGTACTAATATAGATAATCGCTCCATTAATCAGAACAACCCCGATTGTTGAAAAGGGATTCCCAATTGTCAGGATAAAAGATATCTTTAACGCTGTAAAAAATGCCACCTCAAAGTGAGCATTATAAGCGATGAAATAAGAGGTCCAGGTAAACAGAAAGGCAGTAATTAAGATAAAAAGAATAATAAAAAAGATCGATTGACCTTGAAAGAACATTAAGTAGTTTAATATCCAACTTGTCCATAAAAAGGTAAATAATAAGCCACCTAATAAACTTCTTACATAATTCTCTCTGTAATACTTCAAAAATGATCGAAAAATCGGAATATCTCCTTCACCCATCACCCATTTTCTTACGACTCCAAACATAGCAGTTGTAGCTGGAAAGAAGAAAAATGGCGCTAAGACGGCAATTGTCATTAAATACAATTGTATGTTCGATAAATCACTTGTGATAAGGCTTAATAGAATATAGACAATCGGAAGATTAAAGAGAATCCAAATCACATTGGTATAAGCAAAACGTGTAATTAAAACAGAAAGTTTGTAAAATCCTCCCATAAATCCATTCATTTCCATAACTTTCCCACCCTTAAGCGTTTTCATTCTAGTTATAGTATAGCACTTTTTTTAATAGACCTATAAGAGGATATTTAAAAAGTCTGAGAAAAACAGTTTACTAACCTAGTATTTGTTCATTACTGGCTTTAACAACCTTTTTATTTTCATCTTTAAATCGTTTTTCTACACCCACTTTAAGGTCATACTTTCTTCCCTCTTAAGAGTAATTTTCCAACCATCGTCATCTTTAACTGCATGTTCACAGGTGATTAACTCCCATGCCCCCATTCCTATACTTACATGAACTGTCTGGTCCTTTGAAGAGGTAAACGTTAACTCTAGCTGTTTTTTGCTTTCTACGTTCCACGCTAAACAATCAACATAAATTTGACCTCTACATAATGTTCCTGTTACTTTTCCGTTTGGTAATCCTTTAGGGAGCGCAGGAAAAATATTTAATTGCCCGGGTAATGAAAACAATAATAGATTATGAATAAGTTCTGGGATACTTCCATTTCCATCTACGTTAAACACTTTATAATCATCATAGTGGGCGGTCATTAGACTAGGGTAAATAGCTCCTCCTGAAGCCATCATTTTTAAAATATCCCAAACCGTCTCTCCCATCCCAAGCCTTGCAGCAGACAATCCAGCATGCATTCGACCGTGAGTAGATGTATCGGTATTTGGGTTGTATAACCAGTGTTCTAGCTTCTTCTGCAGTGCCACCTCAGATGCCTCCCACATTTCAGGAGTCTCCTCTTTGGAAAACTCATAGCTTTGAAACAGTGAGTAAAAATGTGCATAATGGCGATGATTATAATTTTCTTCATGATCCCATACTGCCCACTCTTTTAATGCACCCTCTTCATTGACTAAATAGGGTGGGAGTTTTTCAAGCATGTCTTCCCATTTAGAAATTTGATCATGTTCTATTTTTAGCTCTAGACAAGATGAGATTAAATTGGTTAGTAACTCTTTAGCAACAGCTATATCCTGGGTACTATTTGCTGCAATTCCATTCTCGGCAGAATAGGATGGGTTAAACACAAAATTCCCATTTTCATCAAGATATAAAAAGTCTTCATAAAATAGCGCTACCTCTTTCATAAAAGGGACAGCATGATCACGTAAGAATGCTTGATCTCCTGTATACAAATAATGATCATATAACAAATGTGCCAACCAACCAGCACCACATGTCCAAAATGCGCCAAAGAATGTATCACATTCCCGCTCTCCCCAACTTGAATCACCCCAGTGGAGATGCTTTCCACTATTTGAAGCGCGAATTCCTGCTAATATTCCTCGACAACCAAACATCTTTTCAGCACTATATTTGAAATCAGCTATATAATTCTCCAAAAGATCTACATATGGCTTAAATCCTTCTAACATGTTCCCACTAAAGACAGAGGCCATTGCAAGTTGAAGATTTGTATCCAATGTATAATCAGAAGACCAGGATGGTGTCCACGTCCCTGTCCAAATTCCTTGTAGATTTGGTGGACGAAGCCCTGAGCTTGAGATAAACATATATCTCCCTGCCTGAAACATTTTTTCGACTAATGCGGATGAGAGTTGCTGTGTTTCTTTTACTTCTTCTAATAATCTATCAGAACTCCATTTCCGTTTCTCACCACCACCGAAATCAACAGATACTCGATTATATAGTTCTCCATGAATCTCTTTATGTTTCCTTACCAACGTTTCATAGCTTTCATCAGTAGAAAATAAAGCTTCTAGTTCGTTAGTAGTTGTTAATTGGTTAGCATCGCTAAATGGGATGATTTTCATGGTAACGATGATTTCTTCTGAATTTGTTACTAGTAGGTTTAATTGATCTGTTCTCATGGTTCCAGTCTTACTGGTTATTTTTACAAAGCTCTCGTATCCACCTTCTCCATGTTTATAGCGATGAATCAGCTTAATCATGTTGTTCTCCACTTTATAGCTTACATCCATTAAGGGATGGTCAATCCTATCGACTGAAAAGCCTATTATCGGCATTTCTTCATTTGATGTAAGCGACATAATGATTGCTTGATCTGCTCTTGATGCAAATAGCTTCCGTTTAAAGTTCTGATTTCCTTCATACCACGAGGAGGAGATTTCTCCTGACGCAAAGTCAACACTGCGATAATAATCAGCGATATTTTCTTGTTTCGGTTGTTCAATCGTTAGAAAAAAACCGGGATGAAACGGGTCTGTACTGACAATTTCATGACCAAGTTCTTCCCCTTTCTCAATAAAAAATGTATGTGAAGCCGTATATCCATCTGTTTTGCTAATTTTTCTGACATCCTCTAAATAAGGCGCCATGTTAGGGATTTCCTCTTTAGAGCCTAACGGTAGAAATAATTCTGCATGATTGACAATTACCTTCTCATGATTTGGTTGTCCAAAGTGCATAGCCCCTAACTCTCCGTTACCTGTTACATTTGCAAATTCCCATATTTCAGCATGCTTCCGACTATATGTACCATGATCTGGTATGTTTTTATGATCTATTTCTTTTACTTGATTGCTCATTTTAAAAACCTCCTCTAATAAATCTGTTTTGCTTGAATGTTCCTTAGAAATGAACGTTCAAATAAATTAGAAAAGCTGACACTGCAGGAGCTAACTGATGTGCCAGCATAACTATTTACCTTTGCTTAGTAATAATTCTTACACCTTTAGGTAAGATTGTTAGTTCATTTTCAAGATGTTCTTCACTTAGTAGATCTAGGTAACTTCCGTCTAACTTTATTGTTTGTTGCTCATCTTGATGATTGAGTAGAAAAATAAATTCATCATTTCCCTTCACCCGCTTTGTCATCTCTACTTCTATATCTTCATTACCAGGAAGTACCGATTGTAAATCCCTTTCGTTTCTCAAATGAGTCACTAGATCCGTTAAGAAATCATTTCCTGTACTTGATCCTACATACCATGCCTCACCTTTGCCATATCTATTACGGGTGATGACAGGTGTATCCTGATAGAAGTCTTGTCCATATGTAGCAAACACTTCCGCACCCTCTGGATGAATAATGTCACAAAGTAATGTACATGCATAAGAATTCTGCCAATGGTCATCACTATTTTTTAAGACAATTTCATTTGATTTACCTGGAGGTAGTGCGTCAATCTCTTCAACCCAAATACCTAAAACGTTACGAAGGTCTCCAGGATAGCCCCCAGTAATGACTAAATCATGTTCATCAACAATTCCACTAAAGAAGGTTGTCAAAAAGGTCCCACCTGTTTTAACAAATGCTTCAATCTTCTCTGCATAGCCCGTTTTTGTCATATAAAGCACAGGAGCAATTACAACTGAATAATTATCTAGTGGTTCATCTATACCAATGATATCAACTGCAGTGTTCTGTTGGTAAAATGCATGGTAGTACTTCCAAACCTCATCGTAATACTTTAAATCTCTGCTTGGTCCGCTTGATAGTTCAACTGCCCACCAGTTATCCCAATCAAACACGATTGCTACCTTCGCCTCAATTCTCGAATCAATAATGTTATCACTAAGTTGAACTAATTCATTGCCCAGTTCTGCGCACTCTTTAAACACTCTTGTATGTTCATGACCCACATGATCGATAACAGCACCATGATACTTTTCACAGGCACCAATTGATCGGCGAATTTGAAAGAACATGACAGAGTCTGCACCATGGGCAACAGCCTGGTAGCTCCATAGCTTCATGACACCAGGGCGCTTTAAGGCATTATAAGGCTGCCAATTTGTCACACTAGGCGTTTGTTCCATGAGCATAAATGGTTGTCCGCTTTTTAATCCGCGCATTAGATCATGGTGCATAGCCACCTGACTCATTGGCGAATCAACTGAGGGGTAATTGTCCCACGAAACAATATCTAAATATTTTGCCCATTTATGATAATCTAGTGGCTTATAAGCGCCCATTAGATTTGTGGTAATGTTTATATCTGGTGTGTACCCTTTAAGGATATCGTACTCAAGTTTATAGCACTCTAGCATACTATCAGAGTTGAATCGACGATAATCAAGTGAAATTCCTTGGAAGCAGGTAAAATCGTAGTTTCCTAAATGCTCACTTAAGTTATTCGGAACAACAACCTCGTCCCAATCATAAAAAAGATGCCCCCAAAACTTAGTGTTCCAAGCTTTATTTAATGCATCAATCGTTTGATATCTATCCTTAAGCCAAACTTGGAAGGCCTTCTCACAGTTTTCACAATAACAGTCGCCACCATATTCATTTGAGATATGCCAAAGTGCCAAGGCTGGGTGGTCCTTATATCGTTCCGCTAGCTTTTCAACTAGCCTTGAAGCATATGTATGATAGGTAGGACTGTTTGGACATGAATTATGACGGGCACCGAACTTGTGCTTACGCCCTTCAAAGTCTACTCGTAAAATATCTGGGTACCTTTTCGCCATCCATGCAGGGTGTGCAGCAGTACTCGTTGCTAGGCATGCATGGATATTGTTACTAGCCAACATATCCATAATGTCATCCAGCTCAGAAAAATCATATGTATCTTCATCAGGCTGAATCATTGCCCATGAAAAGACATTGACAGTCATAATATCGATATTTGCTAGTCCAGTTATCCGCATATCCTCTTCCCATATATCTCTGGACCATTGCTCAGGATTATAATCTCCACCATATGCGATCTTTTTTACCTTCTCATTAATCAAATCTGTTACCTCCTTATTTTTAAGCGCTTCCAATTTATTGTTGTAAACCGGTCAATTTGATTGCTTGTTGTTATGGAATTTTTATTACTTACTTCAACACTCAGTTGCTAAATTTAATAACAGTGTTGTCCATCTTTAAAAGGACAAAATGAATGATTAAATATACCTTAAGTGTATATTACTTTTGGAACGATAAACCATGCCTAATTTAGTGAAAAATTGCATTCCTTATTTGACATCTATTCTCGAGAAAATAGAAAAAACACCCCTAAAAATTAGATTTTTCACTCTAACTTTCGGGGGTTGGTACCAAGATCTATACGTTTTTCTACTTATTCGTATTTAACTAATTCTTATTTTCTAACAATGCATTTACAATTAGCTCAAGTTGCCCCTCTAACGCAAACGGATCATTAAACACAAATTTCATATAATCCACTTCATACATCTTATTTTCTTTAGCTAAATTTTTATAGACAGAACTACTTTTAGTATCTTCAGGTAACGCATCATCTTCAACATCTTTGTCATTGTAGCTCGTAATAAACATATGATCTGCTGCATATTCAGGCAGGACTTCTAGTGAAATTTCCTTCCACCCATCCCCATTGATAATCGTATCGGTAATGAGTTTTGGTCGAGTGAGTTCGAGCATTTTATAAATCACCTCTTCCCATACTGTCACCAAATACATAAAATGCTTTATCCCATACCTGATAAGTTCCTACTGTTTCTCCTTCTTCTACTACACCTACACCCGATATTTTTTCCTTTGCTACATTTATTTTTTCTTTAGGCTCTTTTCTAAAAGTTTGTTGCTCTAGTACTAATAAAAATCGGCTTTTGGATTTTTATTATCTAAATTGAAGTGATCTCCAGTGGGATATCAGAGTCATTTAACGAAAAGAGCACGAAGATAGGCTGAATACGTAAAGATTTACTTATTACGAAAAACAACAATCTTTGCGAAAACGGCCTTTCTTTAAAACGAGTGACCCATTCTTTTGCCGCTTCTTCTTTACCAATTAGTTCACCGATTGCTTCCATCTCAGCATATTCATTCTCATATGTACCATATGGTATCCAAACAGTTGGAGCTATTTTAGATAATTGCTCATATTCTTCTTGTGTTTGCACAATGATTAAGTCAGGGTCAAGCTCTGTTACCTTTTCTAATGAGATTGGACTTCCAATGTCTTCTATTCCGGCAACCTGTTCTTCTGTGAAGAAGAAGAAGGGACTATTCATACCAAATTCATAAACGGAACCGACCGGTTTAACTCCAAGCATTAAGACTTCTCCCAAATGTGAGTTAGTAACGATTCGCTTGGGTGACGTTGGAATAGTAATCTCTTCACCCTGTATGGTTATATATGTTCTTGTTAATTCTTCTGTCGTTTCACTCTTTGATTTGTTCGTCTCTTCTGTATTTTCTGCTTCAGAAGTTTCTTTTACACTAGTCGAATCGTTATTACCGCAAGCACCAAGTACTGTTATTAATAACAATAAAAATAGTACAACCCCTGTTATTTTTTTATTAAACATCTTGCTCCCCCTAAATGATAATGATAATTCTTCTCAGTTAAGATGATAACAAATTAATTCTTTCACGTCTTTACACATATTTTAACTTCTTCTATGAATTTTTTTCAAAAAGCTACACGACAAAAAACTGGTTGCAAGTTATTAACTTGCAACCAGTTTTTGAACATATTTAGTTTGTAGAAGGTTTATGTTTTTTTTCATTTCGTTTATTCATCATTTTTTTGACAATTGGATAGATCAGAGGAGCCCACTTTAATAATTTCATCATTTTCCGCATTTCGTTTCCTCCTACTTTTTTCTTTACATTTCCCCAATAAAGTAGAAGCTAAACAAAACAGTGAATTAACCTACCTTTGTTGCCTTTTTCCCTTGTTGTAATTGATGCATTTGATAGTACTTTCCTTTTTTTGTTATTAAATCGTCATGGCTTCCTCTTTCTACAATTTCACCATGGTCTAATACTAAGATTTGATCTGCATTACGAATTGTTGACAAACGATGTGCGATAATAAAGGTCGTTCTACCTTCCTTCACGATATTTAATGCCTTTTGAATCATCGCTTCTGTTTCAGTATCTATATTGGCTGTAGCTTCATCTAAGATAAGAATAGCCGGGTCATATGCTAAGGCACGGGCAAAGGATATAAGTTGACGCTCACCCGCTGACAACGTACTGCCCTTTTCAAGGACAGGCTCCTCATACTGCGCTGGAAACCTCTCAATAAACCTGTCAGCCCCTACATCTTTTAGTGCCTTCCTAATTTGTTCCTTTGAAATCAGTGGATTATTGAGACTCACATTTGTTTCAATTGTACCTGTAAACAAAAATGGATCTTGTAGGACAATACCCATATGCTTTCTAAGCTGTTGTCTAGGAAGGGTGCGCGTATCGGCATCATCGATCGTTATTTTACCTCTTTCAATATCATAATAACGAAATAAGAGATTTATGATCGAGCTTTTACCTGAGCCTGTATGACCAACTAATGCAACTGTCTCACCCTTTTTCGCGTCAAAGGAGATATTCTTTAACACATCATTCTCGCCATCATAAGAAAATGATACATTTGAAAATTGAACATTCCCTTCATACCTTGGGTTTTGACCGCCATCTACATTTTCACCTTGTTCATCAAGTAGTTCAAATACCCGGTCAGCTGCAACCCTTGCCTGTTCTAGCTGAGCAAGTTGGTTGACGATATCGGTTACTGGCTGGAACAAACGATTCAAATAATCAACAAAGGCATATAGCAGCCCAATTGATATAAGGCCAGTAGCATTTAGGGACTGTCCCCCAAAATACCAAATCAAGACAACGAATGTTAAATTACGGAGAACATTCACTAAATTATGTGATGTTAAAGCATTTAAACTTAGTAGCTTATTTTGATAATGAAAATGCTCTTCATTAAGTTGTTCAAATTCCTTCGTCGTTTGTTCCTTCCGGCGAAACGCTCGAATAATCGGCATCCCTTGAATGGATTCATTAATCATCCCATTAATGTCACTAACTCTCGTTCGAATGATCTGATTATAGGTTGAGGCATACTTTCGGTATAAAAAGATCCAAGCAAAGATGATTGGAACGAGTAACAATGTTATAAACGCTAACTTCTCATCAAGAAAAAATAAGGCAACAAATATTCCCGTCATATAAATTCCACTAGTAAAAAACGATGCTAGCACTTTTACATAAAGTTCTCTTATTGCTTCAGTATCGTTTGTTACACGTGAAACAATTCTTCCAGCAGGTTGATTATCAAAATAATTGATGGGCACCCGTTGAATATGCTCAAAAACGTCTTTTCTCATTTTCTGGATAATCCGATTAGCAGCCTTTTGCAACATTAACGTTTTACCATACTGGAAAAATGCCGCAATAAACAATAAACCTATATAAAAACTAAGGAGAAGAATGATTGGCCGTATTTCAGGTTGATAAAATGCAAAAACCTGTTGTTGATTTAAGCCTTCTACCGTGTAGCTTGCTTCCTCACTACCCCTCGTCACGATCAATTCATTACGATTGATCTTTCTCTCTCCGTCAAAAGTCAAATGTCCATCGATCACATAAAAAGATTTCCCTACTTGGACAATCTGTAACTTTTCGTCACCTAACGAGTCTTCTTCTGCTACATTAGTGCTTCTTTTATAGTATCGATCATTATATAGGACCGCCTGCTCATCCTTTTCTCTCACTTCCACCCATGGATTTTCAATCCCCATCATATGATCATCAATCATTTTCTTGGCGATAAAGGGTCCTGTTAACTCTGCGCCAACGGCAAATGTTAGTAGGCCAAGCGCAATCAAAATGGTTTTTTTATAATAAAGGGCATATTGAAGTAGGCGTCTCCCGGTTGTCTTTTTGTTCATTTAACTCACCTCTCCGTAGGAGTTAGCCTGTTGGCGATCATATTGCTCTTTATACCACTTCCCTTGCTCAAGAAGTTGTTGATGAGTTCCTCGTTCAACAATTTCTCCATCATCCATAACAACGATGATATCTGCATGCTCAATGGCAGAAAGACGGTGCGCAGTAATAAAAGTTGTTTTGCCAGCCCTAACCCTGCGTATATTCTCAATAATGCTCGCTTCGGTTTTTCCATCAACTGCTGACATTGCATCATCTAATAAGAGTATTTCTGGATCTTTAATTAAAGCCCGTGCTATTGATATGCGTTGCTTCTGCCCACCGGATAAAGCAACACCCTTTTCACCAACCAAAGTCTCTAACCCTTTAGGAAGGACAGAGAGATCCTGATCAAAGGACGCTAAACGCAAGGCTTCTTCAATCTCTTCTTCGCTTACTTTTTCTTTTCCAAATTGAAGATTTTCTCGGATCGTCCGTGAAAATAAAATCTGCTCTTGTGGGACATATCCAATCCAGGAATGGACTGTATCATTTGAAATTGATTCTATAGGAACTCCTGATATGAATAATTCTCCAGTTCCTAACGGATATTCTCTCAAAAGCTGCTTTAATAACGTGGTTTTACCACTTCCAGTCTTCCCAACAACGCCAATTGTTTCTCCTCTATTGATCTGTAAGGATATACCTTTTAGATTATCTGTTGTTGCTGTGGGATATCGAAAAGTAAGATTTGAAAATTCAATTGATTCAGCTAGATTTAGTGGAACAGGATTAGCTTGATCCTTAACGTCTGCCTCATAGGTAAGTACCTCATTCACGCGATCTAGTGAGGCATTACCACGTTGAAGGATATTAATTAATTCACCTACAGCAAACATCGGCCAAATTAACATACCTAAATAAATATTAAAACTAACCAATTCTCCTAGTGTTATGATCTGATTAAAGACTAGGTAAGCTCCGTAACCAAGTCCGATAACATAGCTTAAACCGACAAGGATCTTTATTGTTGGTTCAAATAAGGCATCAACCTTAGCAACCGCAATGTTTTTCTCATATACATCCTCTGTCATCTCATTGAAACGACTTTCATCATCCTTTTCCTGAACATATGCGCGTATTACACGAACACCTGCAATTGACTCCAACACATTATCATTCAAGTTCCCAAATGAGTCTTGGGCTGCTGTAAAGCGTTTATGAATAAGATTCCCAAAATAATTGATAGCAATTGCCATGATAGGCAACGGTAATAACGCAGCAAGTGTTAACGGCCAACTAATTGTTAAACTCATAACTAAGATAATAATAATCATAAAAATAGTGGAATCAATTAATGTCAAAATACCGAAACCCGCTGTCATCGAAATGGCCTTCAAATCATTCGTAGCTCTCGCCATTAAATCACCAGTTCTGTTCTTTTCATAAAAACTAGGTGTCATTGACAACAAATGCCTAATAAAACGATATCTTAGAATTCGCTCAACTAGATGCGCACCTCCAAACAACTGATACATCCACACATAAGTAATCCCATAACTCAGGACAATAAGGACCACAAAGAACAGCAGTAGCTCAAGTAAACGAGCACCTGTTAACTGGCCAAATTGTATATCATCAATTGCAACTCCAATAATCTTCGGTGGGATAACATCTAAAACACTCGCAATAATTAACATGGATATAGCAAGCGTATAACGTTTCCAATATTGCTTAAAAAACCAACTCAACTTCTTTAATACTGAGAACACAGTAAATTTCCTCCCTTATTTTAAAAATGGTGGAATCCCGTTAGCCACCTTTCATCCAATCCAAATCCAAATCAATACGGACCACCATTTCCTTATCCATCTACAAAAACTCCTCTCGGGTAAGTTATCTATGTAAACGAGCAAAATGTGCTCGGTTTAAACTTCAACCAAAATGTTAGTCTGTTTGTGTGCCCACTTAAAATTAATTGGACGATAAAAAGGCATCGCGCGTAATCGCACGATGCCTATACAGACAATATAAAAACGCACGTCACTTAAAGAGTAACCTGCGTAAGAATGCACATGTATATAAATGGGTTCAAAGTAACATGAATTATACTTATATGCGGTGGGTTACATCATTGTATGAAATTTTAAGACTTATCATTGCCATTGCATTTTTCATTTTTGTAACCCTCCATTTCTGTAAATTTTTTCTTTTTTTAATTGTATTGTCTACTGCTCGTAATTGTCAATGGTTTTATTGAAAATTATCTTTAACCACTACTAAATCTAACCATTCGTGTAATAATTCCTCAGGAAATACGAACTTCTTGAGTTATGATTTATTCATATTAGCAAGGAATCCTCCGAGTAAATCTTCTACATCTTCTTCCTTATGTTTCGAGTGATCTTCTTCTGACGACGCATGTTCTTGTCTAGCCTTTTCCCAATCAAAATTCATTAAGTCTTGATCCAAATCATCATTGATAGGTTGAGGAGCCATTGTCGGCTCCTCTAAGTCTTCTACGATACTTCTATCATCATAATTCGATTCTTCCCCAATAAATTCATTTTCTTGTAAATAAAGTGCTTCATTTATATCTAATGCATTACTATTAAGAGACGCTAAAATAGATGTTGCTCGGATTGGATCAACTAAAAGTTGGTAGACAATACTACCTAACATGGCTTCGGAATGAGAGTGCTTTAGCCAATTACGTTGGTCCTTTGTTAATTTTTTCGGCAGCGGAATCGTAACCGTTTCTCTATCCTTAGTAAGAGAATGGTTAACTCCTTCTAAGATATACTCAGCCATTTTACTTGAAAAGTTTCTTCTCTCTGTATCTTTTAATGTTTGTAACTGCTTTATGATGTGATCAGGTGTGTCTGAAGGTAGACGGAATGTAATTGCTTGTCCCCTTTGTATACTTGCTGAGCCCTTTTTATTCATAAAACCACCCTATTTATTTTTCTACTGTTTGTTTCTCATTCTTTTTCGTGTTTGTTTGGTTTTTTGTTTTTCTAGTAAAGTCAGAAATTAATTTATAATAAGCATTTGCCATCATCCAAATGCTCTCTTTCTCATCCTCGAAGAACTCAATGTTGTAACCGTCCAAACTATTATTTAACATCTTAAGGTAGTCTTTCAACACAATTGCTCCTCCGCCAACGAAATAACAAATTTCAGTTTGCGAATTTTTCTGCCATACATTACGTAGGTGGCGATATTGCTTTTTGGCTAACTCTAGTAGAATCCGGTCAGTTATATCATGAACGCTAGTCCGGCTTCCTTTCACCATTATATGATTACGATCATTTTTTCGTGTAATGATTTCAACTACATCTCTTCTACTATCTAGTTCAATACCATGCTTTGAACGTATTTCCTCTCGAATTGCCTCTAACGATTCGGATACCCCGATGTTAAAGCCTTGAGCCTTGTCATCATCAACATTTCTATTTTTAATTACGGCAACATCTGTTGATAATCCACCAATATCTTGGATTAAGATTCTTTTATCAATAAGATCACGGTTGATGATATTTAAATCATTATCCATTACTAGATTGATATAAGCAGCAAATCCCTCTGGGTAAACCTTAACTTCATCGAACTTAATGTTTACTTTGATTCCTTGGTATTTAGGCGTAACTAAAAATTCAACTTGGTGAACAGATCCGACTAATTGTGAACGATAGCCAACATCCTTCCCCTCTTTCACTTCACGAAGAGGTAAACCGGTTCCAAGTGTATAATTGGCATCAATAACATTGTTTGTTTTTTTGAATTTCTCTGAATTCTGCTCTCTCACTGCATCTAATGCTAAAGAAGTAAACAACATAACCAGTGTCTGATCTTCTTCTGATTTACTGCTACCTGGGTCTAATTCATTGGGATTATCACTCTTCGTTGCTAAGTTACCTACTCGATATATAACATTATTATCCTTTAATGCAGGGGAGTGGACTCGAATATGAATACCATCTAATGGATCCTTATCATTTAAATCCTCTATCCCAATAACTGGTCGATCCTCCGTATCCCTAGCAATAACGTTAGGTATATACATGTTATAATCCATTTTTCCAAATAACGCTTTAACACAATCATTTCCCACATCAATTGCTGCAATTCTACTATTACTCATCAAATCATTCCTTCCAGAACAGATAATTTTTTGAAAATACAAGTGCCCGACTAGCTAATAAGTATGAACTTGAACTCTCTTTATCAGATAAGTAAACCTGAAGAGCGTTAGCAATTCGAAGTTGACTTATCGCAAGCAGAAGTATGAAGTTCACTAATAGTTGGGCATCCGACCTTTATATAGTCAGAAAAAAACAAAGTAGATACTAGAACAAAAATACAATCACCTTGATTAGCTCTACAAGCATCATATGTAGGTGTTCTTCACCTTTAATTCAAAGGGATCCTTTTCTCTTAATGAAACACTACTACTTTTACAAACTAGAAATACATTACATTCATAGAAATTAACCTTTTTCATTTACAAATTCAGGATTTACTAAATGATCTCGCTGTCTATGTATTTTCTTGATTAGAAGAGTAGGAATAGAAGATTTACTATTCACATTCTATGACTCTGCTAAAAAAACAATAAATCTTGCTAGAAATCCCTATCTAAAGGGTAGTGGATAACTGCATTCGTGTCAATACGACTTTAGATGTGTTCGAATTGCATACATCCAAACAATTTCGTGTACATTTAAACAAAATTGTATACATCCTTTTATATCAACATGTTTACACGTTTGTATACACGTTTACATAATCGTTTACATAATGATTACTATTCGTTTACAAGTTTACAAATCTGTATACTTGTAAACTTCAATCAAAAGTCACATTTAATCATCGAAATTCTCCATCAATACTCATAACAGATGAACATGGTTCTATCCAAATGAAACGGCTAAATAGTTAAATCTAAAGAACACACGAAAATGGAACGGCTTGTCGTTTTCAGATCTTTAAGGAAACAACAATTGAAATAACCTAAAATCAACTGGTTATTTCAATTGTTTAATAAACACCTTTTCCCACAAGTTCCAAGGTATACACAATTTAAGAAGGACAGATAATTTCACCCCATTCCCTACCATATATCTTAATTTTGTATGTTTCTTTTTGATTAGCTTCGCAATCAGCTTAGCTACCTCAGTAGGATCTCCATAATTGTTTGTACCTTTTTCTAAATAACCTTCAATTTTTTCCATCGCCTCATAGTAAGGTGACTCAGGCATCAACGATTTCTCCGTAACATGTTTTCCTGACGACCATATATTTGTTTGATAGGATCCAGGCTCAATTAAAATGACGTCTATTCCAAACGACTTCATTTCAAACCGCAGCGATTCGCTCCACCCTTCCAATGCATGTTTCGATGCGACGTAAGGTGAAAGACCCGGAAAACCCATTCTCCCACTAATACTACTAATATTGATAACTTTGCCTATCCCCTGCTTTCTCATTAAGGGTAGTACTGTTTGCGTTACTGCGATGAGCCCAAATACATTTGTCTCAAATTGCTCTCTGTACTCATTTACCGGGATCTCCTCTACAAAGCCCCCTCTCGCAAATCCTGCATTGTTTACTAATACGTCAATACGGTCCACCATCTTAATATAACTTTTAAAATGACTAATCGAGGTAGTCGACGATACATCTAACTCAACCATTTGAATGTTTTCAAGAACTCCATATTCTTCAGCATATTTAACTAAATTCGCTGACTTTGAACAATCTCTCATTGTTGCTAAAACATGATAGCCCTCTTTTGCCAATTCCAACGCGGTTAATAACCCAAATCCACTCGAAGTTCCAGTTACTACTGCAATTTTTTCTTTCATATAAACTCCCATCAAACCAATATTTTTACTATTTTCTACCAACTTTAGCCAACGTCAAATAAACTTCTTCCATTTAAGATGAAAATAATACACGACTATTCGACAAAGAACTAGAATAGTCCGTTACTTCTGAAGTCTATTCCCTAACTAAACGAGGAAAATCCACGTACAAGATTTGTTGCTCATTTCAATCATATTCATTTAACAGCTGCTTTAGCAATCTTGATATTATCCTCAATTTGATAATTTGCAAAATAGTGAATGTTTTTATTATTCCAATAAAATTCTTACTCTTATTTTCGAACTGCTAAACTATCTATAGTCCGTTAAAAATAAGTAATAAAATTTTTTTGACAAATTAAATCCTTTAAAAGTATTATAGTAAGATAACAAGGAGGTAGAATTATGTCTGGCTTTAATAAACAGAAAATTGTGGCAAGCGTTCCTCAAAAAGGATTCTTCGGTCATCCTAAGGGCTTATTCACACTTTTCTTTACAGAATTTTGGGAGCGATTCTCCTATTACGGAATGAAAGCACTGCTCGTTTATTATATGTATTACGAGGTATCAGAGGGCGGTTTAGGGCTTGATGACAACCTAGCACTATCTATCACATCTATTTATGGATCATTAGTTTATATGTCTGGAATTATCGGTGGTTGGCTCGCAGACAGACTATTCGGAACATCGAAATCTGTCTTTTACGGCGGAATCCTCATTATGTTTGGGCATATTGTTCTGGCAATACCTGGAAGCGTTACTATGTTCTTTATCTCAATGATATTAATTGTACTCGGTACTGGATTACTTAAACCTAACGTCTCGAGTGTCGTAGGTGAAATTTACAGTGAACAAGATAATCGTCGTGACTCAGGATTTAGCATATTCTATATGGGGATCAACCTTGGTGGATTCCTCGCACCATTAACAGTTGGAACGTTAGGAATGAAATATAACTTCCATTTAGGCTTTGGTTTAGCTGCAGTTGGTATGTTCATCGGGCTATTAGTCTTTATCTTTACCAAGAAAAAAAATCTCGGTCTTGCTGGTACCATTATTGCAAACCCTATGACAACATCTGAAAGAAAAAAAACCTTTTCTATTTTCGGCATTAGTACTGTTATCATCGCAATCATTCTGGCTATTACAATTCCAGCTGGACTTTTTACTATTAACACATTTATTGGACTTGTTGGTATTTTAGGTATCTTAATTCCTACCGCTTATTTTGTTGTGATGTACCGCAGTCCAAAGACATCCACAGTAGAGCGATCAAGAATCATTGCTTATATACCACTATTTATCGCATCTGTTATGTTTTGGGCAATACAAGAACAAGGATCAACTATCCTTGCAAGCTACGCTGACAAGCGAACCCAATTAGACTTTGCCGGAATTCATATTTCACCAACTTGGTTTCAATCATTAAATCCATTATTTATTATTATTTTAGCACCAGTATTTGCTTGGTTATGGGTGAAACTCGGAAACCGCCAACCATCCATTCCAAAGAAATTCTCTTTAGGCTTATTGTTCTCAGGTTTATCATTTCTTGTTATCCTGTTACCAGCTTATTTAACAGGATCAGATGCACTAGTTAACCCCTTATGGCTTGTTCTAAGCTATTTTGTAGTAGTACTAGGTGAGCTTTGCTTGTCACCAGTAGGACTTTCAGCAACTACAAAGCTTGCACCTGTAGCTTTCTCAGCACAAACCATGAGCTTATGGTTCTTATCAAACGCTGCAGCCCAGGCGATAAATGCACAAATCGTTAAATTCTATACTCCAGAAACAGAAATGGTTTACTTTGGTGTAATTGGAGGAGTAGCCATCCTGTTAAGTATCGTTCTTTTCACACTATCTCCAAAGATACAGGTCCTTATGAAGGGCGTACGTTAATAAAGCTAGGATTTCTAATCGAATTGCTCAGAGATCAAAAGAGGACCCCTCTAAGATCTCTGTTTTTTGATTACTGTTCCGTTTAGAATGATCAACAAATGTAAAATGTATATATAATAGTAGAAACAAGGAATATAACGTTATGTTCCTTGTCATTAAATTGCCATAAGTCTAACATCTACTCAACATAAATTGCATGATGTTTATAATACTAGGATAATTTATTATTATGTAAAAAACCTAACATCTTGGAGTATATAATATAACATCCATTAAAATCCGTTCACTTCTAAATTATCCTCCTCAACAAAACCATATCTACGAAGGATTATATAGTATCTCTTCTTATTGATCTCATTTCGGCATTGATATCATCTAAAAACGATATTGTTTAAGTTGCTTTTCCAGTATAAAATTCATACTATCTTAATTTTGCAAAAATAAGCATATGAGTTAAAACATGCATGACATCAGACAAATTATCTACTACCATGTAAAACTCACTTCCATAATTGGATTAATGTACGTATTATCTCATCTATTTCTTATTATGTATTAGTGCATAATAACTGTACTTACAAACGGAACCATGGAACATTAATTAACAAAAAAAGAGTGAAGGAATGTGAAAATATGATAACAACTGAAAACATCAATCAACCTGAAACACAAGTTGCTAAAGAGTATATAAATGGCGTATTTGAAACAGTAAAAAAGCGTAATCCTCATGAAAGTGAATTTCATCAAGCAGTTAAAGAAATATTTGATTCACTTGTTCCAATATTCGCTAAGCACCCTAAATATATGGAGCACGGCATTCTTGAAAGAATGGTTGAACCAGAAAGAGTCCTAACTTTCAGAGTTCCGTGGGTAGATGATCAAGGTAAGGTACAAGTAAACCGTGGTTTCAGAGTGCAATTCAACAGTGCAATTGGACCTTTTAAAGGCGGTCTACGCTTTCACCCATCCGTTAATATAAGTATTATTAAATTTCTTGGCTTCGAGCAAATTTTCAAAAACTCGTTAACAGGTCAACCTATCGGCGGCGGTAAAGGTGGTTCTGACTTTGATCCAAAGGGAAAATCAGATGGAGAAGTTATGCGATTTACGCAAAGCTTTATGACTGAGCTTTGCAAATACATTGGTCCTGATGTTGATGTTCCTGCAGGTGATATTGGAGTTGGCGCTAGAGAAATCGGCTATATGTTTGGACAATATAAAAAAGTTCGTGGTGCTTTTGAAGCAGGCGTTTTAACTGGTAAAGGCATTGGATACGGCGGAAGTTTAGCTCGTCCGGAAGCAACTGGTTACGGTACTGTTTATTTTGTACAAGAAATGTTGAAAGATAAAGGTCTTAGCTTCACTGGCCGTACAGTTGTCATCTCTGGATCAGGTAATGTTTCAATTTATGCAATGGAAAAGGCTAATCAATTAGGCGCTAAAGTTGTAGCATGTAGCGATTCAAATGGATATATCTATGACGAAAACGGAATAAACCTTGATACTGTAAAACGACTAAAAGAAGTTGAGAAAAAGCGTATCAGTGAATATGTAAACGAACATCCTGGAGCTCAATTTGTTGAAGGTTGCAGTGGAATATGGACTATTCCTTGTGACATTGCTTTACCATGTGCAACACAAAATGAAATTGATGATGCAGCAGCAAATACTTTAGTTACAAACGGCGTTAAAGCTGTTGGTGAAGGTGCTAATATGCCATCTACTTTAGAAGCAATTGATGTGTTTCTTAACAATGGTGTTCTCTTTGGACCAGCCAAAGCAGCAAATGCTGGCGGTGTAGCAGTATCTGCATTAGAAATGGCACAAAACAGTATGAGACTTTCTTGGACATTCGAAGAAGTAGATACCAAATTACATGACATCATGAAGAACATCTATCGTAATAGTGTAATTGCTGCAGAAGAATATGGTTATCCAGGTAACCTTGTTGTTGGTGCAAATATTGCTGGCTTTACAAAAGTGGCAGATGCAATGATCGCTCAAGGTGTTATTTAAGTTCTCCCTTTGAATAAGAACGGCTTAAGTAGATAGAAAAAATGCCTCATCACTTAAAAAAAAGTGATGAGGCATTTTTTTAATTAAATTTGTTCTTACTCTTTAATAGCTCTCGTACCGCTTAAACTGGTAGATTGTTAAAGCGAAAAGGCAAACAATAACTATGATATTGAAGATGACCATCATTCCAAAGGACTCCATAAACGTTCCTGTCATTAATACCTCACTCGCTTGGTTTAATACATTGCCAGGACTCCATCCCATAAATTTAGGAAATAGAGACGTACCTACTGAAAAGGCAGCTATAAATATGATACTTATCCCTACAATCCCCCCCTGCTTTTTAAGAATAGATCCTGCAAAGAGTGTGACAGTCATCGTGAACAGAATCCATATACTATACACGGCTAAACTCGCTAAAAAACGCTTTAGATCAACATCATTAAATAAGAGATTCGTGTAATAATAAGCTAATGAGTAGCTAATAATAAATGATAGTAAGAGGATAACTGCGTTTGCTACCCATTTACTGCCAATATAATGTAGGGCATTAACAGGTCTCGTCATCAATAATGGCAAAATGCCACTATTCCTTTCTAGGGAGATCGTACCCATTACACTAAGAATAAAGATTGCTGTTCCTAGTAGTCCAAACTGAGAAAGAGTTCCTGCAAGTACTTCTTCTCCTGTTGGCACTGGAAGTTCGATGACCGCTCCTTCTGGTAAGTTCCCAGCTGTGTCTAATATTTCCGGCATATAATAAAGACTAATAGGCTGGGATATCGCTAATAAAGACATCGCAATCGGAAGCCAAATTAATTTTTTGTCCCTCCATGCCTCTAGCCACTCTTTGATTAATAATGTACTAAACACTTTCATTGATTCATTACCTCCATATAGGCATCTTCCAATGAATGTCCTTTTTCTTCAAAACGCTTAATCGTTAGTCCCTCTTGTATACATTGGTTAAGTATTTTATTGCGGTCACTTTCGCGGAAAAGTTTTATCTCTACTGTTGTAGGTGCTAAAAAAATAACATCTCTAATATATTCTTTATTGTTGATCCACCCTTCAATTTCTTCTTCTGTAGTAAGGATAAAGCATTCGTCATTATTTCTTTTCTTCAACTCCACTAAAGGTCCTGACCATTTCACATTTCCTTCCTTCATCATTACAATTTCATCACAGACTTGCTCTGCATCATGTAATACATGTGTAGAGAACAGAATCGTCATTTTCTCTTTTAATACCTCCATCATTTTCAAAACGTCTCTACGGCCTGCAGGATCCAAGGCAGAAACAGGTTCATCTAATATGAGAAGCTTAGGTTCATGCAATAATGCTTGGGCTAACCCTAACCTTTGTTTCATCCCTCCAGAAAATCCTCCTATCCGTTTATGTCTTGCATTCTCTAACCCAACAAATTGCAGCATTTCTTCACTTCTTTTCTTTAAATCCCCTTCCGAAACGTTAGATAACCTCCCTACAAAATGGAGAAATTCACTTGCACTCATCCACGGAAAAAATGCAGGATATTGAGGTAAATATCCGATATATTTACGGTTAACCGTTTCTTTCCCCATAAATTGAATGCTACCTGCAGTTGGCACAAGTAGGCCTGAGAGCATTTGTAAAGTTGTTGTTTTTCCAGCTCCATTAGGACCTAGAAGAGCTACACATTGATGATGATGAATATTCAAGTGTAAATCGTCAACAGCCTTATGGTCCTTATACATTTTCGTTAACCCTTCTACTGAAAGTAACATCTAATATCCTCCTACTTCCTTATTACGACCTATACTAAAATAAAGAATGGGACCGATAATACTTAATCCAAAAATAACGATAATCCATAACCATTTCGGTCCGTTAGTCTTCTTCTCTTTTATACAACTGAAGAGTGCTGTTACTACCAATATGAGCTGTAAAAATAGGATTGGTGCAATAATTCCCCAAGGAATAGACATATATTGACTTCCTTTCCATTAGTTAATTTGAATTCGCTTTCTATATGGTTTACTTACTAAAAAGTAATAAAAAATGGTTGGTAATGGAAATTGGATTAAGCCCCAAATACCCCAGAACCAAGAGTAAGCTCCCTTCTTCCTTGCATCAATAAATAAAAGGATACTTTGAGTAAATAAAATTGGAGCTGCTATGAGCAACGCCACCCATAGTTCGAGATCAACTGTCAAAACATCGTCACCTCTTCTCGATTTTTTCTGCGTTTTTTTTCGGCCATTATAATGGCTGGTATGAAAAGTAACGCGATTCCTTGAATCCATAAAAAAAGGGTTGCTAGTTTTAATGCAATCGTGAAATAAAACGCTAAAATAATAAGAGCGATAATAATAAATGCTACTAGTTCCCGTCTAAATGCTATTTTACGTTCAGTCTTATATTCAATAAGAGTATTTAATAAGTAATACTGTGGTGGAGCTTCTCTATCATGGATTATTTCTACTTTATGTAAATCTTCCTTTAAATGATTAACCCATTTGCTTTCTTCTGTATTCACGAACTCAACTCCTTCCTCATCCATTTTAGACCATTATGTACTCTCGTTTTAACTGTTCCCTCTTTAAGATTAAGCATCTTAGCAATCTCAAGATAAGAGAATCCATAGTAATGTCTAAGTAATATCGGTGTACGAATATCAGGATTTAACTTGGTAAACATCTCAAGATAGATTGTCCATTCCTCACCGTTTATTAACACATTCCACTTTATCTTTTGTTTTAGGTCTTCTTTTACCTTTTCATAACGCTGTTGATCTCTTTTTGCCTTTCTCTGCTGGTCAATGAATAATCGAGATGCTATCGTGATCAACCATGTTGAAAATTTCGCATCGCCATTAAAACTCTGAAGATGTACGTATGCCTTCAACATTGTTTCTTGAATAAGGTCCTCTGCTTGGTCTGGATGGAGGGTAAGCTTAATTAAATACTTATATAAGAACATGTAGTTTTCTTGAAATAGTTTTGTAAAAGCTACATCTGCTCCCTTCTTCGCATCATTAACCAATTTTCTCTCTTCCGCTTGATTCAATCGCTGCATAGCCCCCTATCTGTCTGTTCTACCTATATGACGTATCTTTTTACACTATCGTTCACTTAAAATGAAACCTTTTATCCTCTTTCTTATCATTTCGATTTTGTTGACAATCATTTAATGAAGGTTATAATGTAATAATGCATATATTTCGGTCTCCGAAACATTAACCTAGTAAAGGTAAATCAAGGTATGAGCTTTGCTTCCCTTTTAGCCTTCATTGTTACACACTGACTTTCGCGGGAAGTTGATCTTAATACAATCACAACACCCTCTTAGAAGTTACATCAATGTAATGACTAAATAAACTCAATTTTACTCAAACTAAACTAGAACATAGTAATTAGTAAGGCTCAAATCTTAAAAACTCTAGTTAAACTAGGGCTACCCTTACATACAAGATGACAAGATTAAAATGACAAAACATATAAAAATGTCGGTATCACATTTTTTATTGTTTTAGTTTCAATAAGAGGAGAGGTTTTAAAGTTGACCAATGAATCGAATGATTCCATTCACCAAATAAAAAAGGGGACAATATTAACCGTTATTCTATTAGGATCATTTGTTGCCATCTTAAATCAAACATTGATGAATGTTGCCTTGCCTGAAATGATGGTTGACTTAGATATGTCTCCTAATACAGCACAATGGCTAACAACAGGCTATATGCTTGTGAATGGGGTATTAATTCCTGTTACAGCTTTTCTAATTGAACGATTTACTACGAGGCAGCTCTTTTTGTCAGCGATGGCCCTATTTTCAATAGGTACGGTCATTTGTGCAGTTGCTCCAGATTTTCCAATGCTATTAACTGGTAGAATCATACAAGCTGCAGGTGCAGGTATTTTAATGCCTTTATTAATGATTGTTATCTTAACAATATTCCCGATTGCTAAACGCGGTCAGGCAATGGGATTAATTGGGCTAGCGATGACTTTTGCACCTGCAATTGGTCCGACACTATCAGGGTGGATCGTACAAAATTATTCATGGCGAGTATTATTTTATATCGTTTTACCGATTGCTATTATCGATCTCATCCTTGCCTTTTTCCTTTTGAAAAATGTAACGAAACAAACCTATCCTTCTATCGATGTAATTGGAATTATTCTTTCGACGTTAGGCTTTGGCGGAATTCTCTATGGCTTTAGTAGTGCCGGGAGCACTGGATGGGACAGTATAGAAGTTATCACTTCACTTGTTATCGGAGTCATTACACTAGGGTTATTTATTTGGCGACAAATGACAGTTCGTCATCCGATGTTAGAATTTAGAGTGTTTAAATATAACATGTTTACTCTTACTACGATTATTAATGTGATTATTACGATGGCCATGTTCGCCGGAATGATACTTGTACCCATTTATTTACAGACAATCCGAGGTTTCACTCCACTAGAATCTGGTCTTTTATTATTACCAGGTGCTATCTTAATGGGAATCATGTCCCCTATAACAGGATGGATATTCGATCGCATAGGTGCAAGGTGGCTTTCTGTAATTGGTTTGGCTATTACAACCGTTACAACCTGGGAATTCAGTCAATTAACAGATGCTACAACCTATAATACGCTACTTATCGTTTATTCAGCGCGTATGTTTGGGATGTCTATGCTAATGATGCCAATTATGACAGCCGGTTTAAATCAGCTCCCTCAACGACTAAATTCACATGGTACAGCCATGTCAAATACGTTTAAACAAATATCTGGTGCTATCGGGACAGCCTTTTTAGTAACAGTCATGACTAGTCAAACCGCAAAACATACGACAGAAATGGCAACAGCTGCAGGTGTTACACCTGATGCTAAAGAGAAGATGGCCTATATTGTAAAAGAAGCCACTATTAAAGGTATCAACGATGCATTTATCGTCGCAACAGGATTATCTATCCTAGCCCTAATACTTGCCTTCTTTATTAAGAGAGTCCAACCAGCAGAAGAAGATAATGAAAAAGAAATTCCGAGTACGAATCAGGAAAAAAATGTATCATTTAATAAAGGTTAATAAAAAAAATAGCGGCTTCAAAAGATTCAAATGAATCTTTTGAAGCCGCTATTTATATATTTCGTCTATTCATTTAGAAGAACATTCCCGCAATTGCTGCACTCAATAAGGAAGCTAGCATTCCTGCAGCAACTGAACGAAGTCCTAATCTTGCAATATCTGAACGGCGACTAGGTGCCATTCCCCCTAAACCACCCAGAAGGATCGCCATTGAGCTTAAATTCGCAAAGCCACAAAGAGCAAAGCTTACCACCAATACCGTTTTATCAGATAACTGACCCATTTGAGGAGCAAATGATGAATAAGCAACAAATTCATTTAATACAAGTTTTTGACCAATGAAGCTTCCTGCTGTAACTGCCTCTGACCAAGGTACACCAACAGCAAATGCTACAGGAGAGAAAAGAATTCCTAGTATGCCTTCAAGAGATAAGGACCCGAAACCAAATAGTCCCCCTATTCCACCTAAAATTCCATTAACCAGAGCAATTAATGCAATGAACGCAAGAAGCATTGCACCTACATTTAATGCTAACTTTAATCCATCACTTGCACCACGTGCTGCTGCATCAATCACATTGACTGCTTCATCATCCTTGGCCATTTCAAATTCTGCAACCTCAGGTTTTTCCGTTTCTGGCATCATGATTTTCGCCATAATAAGACCTGCTGGTGCAGCCATAAAGCTAGCTGCAAGCAAATATTCTAGTGGTACGCCTAATAATGCATAGCCGACAAGTACTGACCCAGCAACAGATGCAAGACCACCTGTCATGACCGCAAACAATTCAGACTTTGTCATTTTATCCAAGTATGGTCTAATGACAAGCGGTGCTTCTGTTTGTCCAACAAAAATATTGGCTGCCGCTGACATTGATTCTGTTTTACTCGTTCCTAACAGTTTCGATAATCCCCCACCAATGATTTTTATAAACCACTGCATCACACCAATGTAATATAAAACAGATATGAGCGAAGAAAAGAAAATAATGATTGTTAATACTTGAAAGGCAAAGACAACACCAAACTCTTCACCATTTGCTAGAGGGCCAAATAAAAATGAAATTCCCTCATTTGCATAATTTATGACATCTTGTACTCTTAACGTGAACCACTTTAACCCGGCTCTTCCTGCTTCCCACTTCAATACGATAAAAGCAAATACAAGCTGGATGGCTAAACCACCTAGCACCGTTCTAAAATTAATCGCTTTCCTTTTACTAGATAAAAGAAAGGCTATCGCTAGTACAATAAAGATACCAAAAATCCCCCATATTATGTTCACTGTTGTCACCTCTTGAAGTTATTTTCAAACTGCTGTTATCGTAAAACATTGTTTCTTTCGAATATGCCAACCCTGTATGTATATTTTTCAAGACATCCTTCTGAAACTAATATCAATTCAGAAAGTGACTTTGTTCCTAAATAGGATTAAGGTAATAGAAAAAACCCGCATAACCAAAATTAGTGAAAACGCTTACCAATAACATGTTATGTTGTCTGTCGTCAGACAACATAATTGATCTTATCAAATTCTATTCTTCATGTAAATGGATACTAGTTATTTTCTATTATCTTTTACGTTTTCAATCAAGATCATGCAAAACAATTTTCCCTAAACAATTACATTTAATTTGATCATCGTTTATTGATTAGGCTCTTTTCTAAAAGTTTGTTGCTCTAATACTAATAAAAATCGGCTTTTGAATTTTTATTGTGTAAATTGAAGCGATCTCCAAAGGGATATCAGAGTCATTTAACGAAAAGAGCACGAAGATAGGCTGAATTCGTAAAGATTTACCTTTTACGAAAAACAACAATCCTTGCGAAAACAGCCATTGATTAAGAGAAATTGGTCAATATGAAAGACTTTCTGATTGCCCGTCTTTTCAAACGACAGCTGCATATCGTGATGCTATAAATGTTTTGATTAAGGGGTGTTATCATCCTGAAGTTGTTGAAGGTCAATTAAAAAGAATGCTTGATGAAGAGCTAGAAATAGAGGATTTTTGGAAAGAAAAGTAATATCGTATTTGAAGGAAATGGAGACATAAAAAAAAGCCGAAAAATTTGCCGGCTACCTATATTAATGACGATTCATAAAATGCAAAAACCAAACTGCATGATTTTGTTCATCTGCTGAAGCTCTTCTGAATTTTTCTCTAATGAAAAGATCATTAGTTTTTTCGGCAATATCAAGATAAAAATCAACGGTTTTTTGTTCATCTTTAAAAGCAGCGTATAAACCATCATGAAAATCAGAAGGACACTGTTCTGTTATTTGTGGAGTATGCTTCTTTCCAGTAAGAGACATATAAATCTGGGAAAAAACTTGAAAATGACTAATTTCATCATTGCGTATTTCATTTATTTGATTTCTTGTTTCAACATTTGGTGCTTGATTAGCTAATTGTTCGTAACAGTAAATGGCACTGTACTCTCCATTAATTGCTTTGGAGATATCATTTATTAATTCCTTGTTTTCTGAAGGTCTTGTTGGATAATAGTACACTTGTTATCACCTCATTTTCAATGTATGCGGTGGGTTATTAATGTGACATTATGTTAACTAGATTTGTATAGAGATTCATCTATATACTATGTCCCTTATGACACAAATTGTGCAATAAAAACAAAAGAGTTGCTCATAATGCTGAGCAACTCTTTATCTGAAATTTAGTTTTGATTTACAGTGAAAATTTGAAAGGTTACACCGAATTGGTCTGTGACATCACCAAAAGCAGGGCTAAAAGAAGTTTCTTCAAGGGGCATATTGACCTGACCGTCTTGTCGTAATGCTTCAAAAATTCGTTTTGATTTTTCCACGTCGTTAGATGTAATACAAATCGTAACCTGTTTACCCTTTTGAATAGGCGAACCACCTGGAGTATCGGAAAACATGAGTTCTGTTTCTCCAACTTGTAACTTTGCGTGTGCCACAAGATTCTTCAGATCATCAGTAAAAGTATTAGGCATTTCCGGCATTTCTCCATATGTAACAATTTCGAGGACTTTGGCACCGATTGCTTGTTCATAAAACTGAATAGCTTCCTTTGCATTTCCATCCATAGTTAAATAAGGGGTAAGACTTATGGTCATCGGTTATCCCTCCTTGGTTTTGATTAAGCATTCTTCTAATTATATCACGTAAATGGAAATATTTGGGGTGTTTTTTAGGTTTTGATCAATTGGTGCACATTACGCTATTTATATGAACTAAAGATCCTTTTTCAGTGCCGATAACATCGATTATGTTAACTGTTGTTAGATGACCTCTGGTATATGTAATTCCTTTGCAATTTCTGCAATAGTCATTAACTTTTTGATATAATATCCCTCCGATCTATGGGAAATCTATTAATTATCATTCACTATATATATGCAAAGGGCAAAAATAAATTTGAAGTTTCGCTTTAAATTTTTGAACATTCATAAAATTGATGTAATAATAATAATTGAGGTGTTATTTTCCATAAGGATAATCAGAGCATCCTTTTATATCAAATTAAAATCAAAAGGCATTTAAGAAAAGGGAGATGGAATAATGGGAGATAGAAATTCTAATACAATTAAATGGGGAATCATGGGTACGGGTTGGATAGCAAAACAATTTACTGAGGATTTAGCATTTGCTAACAATGGCGAGGCTATTGCAGTCGGGTCACGCTCATTGGAAAGTGCTGAACGCTTTGCCCAAACACACAGTATTCCCAAAGCCTATGAAAGTTACGAAACATTTGTACAAGACCCTGATATCGATGCAATCTATGTTGCAACACCACATCCGTTTCATAAGGAAAATGTATTGACATGTCTTCGTGCAGGTAAAGCTGTACTTTGTGAAAAGCCATTTACAATTAATGCAAAAGAACTTGAAGAGATTATCCATTATTCGAGGGAAAATAAACTATTTCTTATGGAGGCTATGTGGACCCGCTTCCTCCCTACCATTCAAAAAGTTAACGAGTGGTTAGATACCAATAGAATTGGTGAGGTTGGTTTGGTTAAGGCTGACTTCGGCTTCCGGTCTGACTGGAATCCCGAGGGTAGAATGTTAAACCCTGAATTAGGCGGTGGAGCGCTTCTTGATGCAGGAATTTACCCGGTTTCTTTTGCTGCAATGGTTCTAGGAGTTAAACCAGAAAAAATATTAAGCACTGCTAACATTGGAGAAACAGGTGTAGATGAGCAATTTTCTATTATATTATCCTATGCTTCTGGTAAAACAGCATCCTTAAATGGTGCCGTTCGCTTAGGTCTTACAAATGATGCTTATATATATGGAACAGAGGGCTACATTCACATTCCAAACTTCTTGAATTCTACTAAGGCTTCCCTTTTTATTGACAACAAAGAAATTGAGACGTTTACAGATGATAGAACCTCTTTAGGCTATGCATTTGAAGCAGAAGAGGTAGGTCGATGCTTGCAAGAAGGTCTGAAAGAAAGCACGACAATTTCATTAGATGAATCATTAGGAATTATGAAAATACTAGATGAAGTACGTGGCCAATGGGGCTTAAAGTATCCATTTGAGTAATTAATGGGAGTATTGGGTAAAAAGGTGGTACATACCAAGTAGTAAACTATAATAAGTCTCAACATCATTAGACTGTTGAGACTTATTTATTTAAACTATTCTCTGCTGTTGATAAGCTAACACTCAACAATAAATAACATTATGTCACTTTTCATCCCTGATTAAAAACCCTCATTTGATTCCTACCATTTCTTTTAGCTTCATATAAAGCTTTATCCGCTTCAGTTATTAAGGTGGTCGGCTGGTCAAATTTCGTTACGGACTTTGTCGATATTCCTATGCTTAATGTTAGGAAACCTCCTATGCTTGACCCTTTATGAGGCAAGTGAGAACGCATAACAGCCGCTTGTATCATTTTTCCAATTTCAAGGGCTTGATTTAATGTTCGCTCAGGAAGAAGTACAACAAATTCCTCTCCTCCATAGCGTGCAACTAAATCATTAGTTTCCAAAGAAAGGTTAGTTAGAAGGTTTCCTATCAGTTGAAGGCAAGCGTCACCAGCCTGATGTCCATATTGATCATTGTAAGCTTTGAAAAAATCAATATCGATTAATAACAAGGATATTGGTTCAGAAAGACCTGTTAGTCGATCCCACTCTGTTTCCAATTTTTCATCAAAGCAGCGACGATTGGCAATCATCGTTAGCCCATCAATCATTGAAAGTCTTTGAAGTACTTGGTTCGCCTCATGTAGCCGTTGTCCAGCTAATTTATCTGCTGTGACATCACGGAAAATCCATAGGTATCCATCGAAACGGCCATTTTCTTCAATTGGAACGGCATCCCTCTCCAATATCCGCCCATCCAACAAACGGATTTCTTCCGCCTGACGAGTTTCACGATTTATCGTTATTTTCTCTTTTTCTGTTAGATATTTATCTACTTCTAGCGTTGAGTGATTTAGCCCACTCATTAAATCCTTATCATCTATTTCATTCTTATCCTTACCAGCAATTAATTTCACAATGTTTAATAGTGCATCATTATATAGAGTTGTCTCTCCATGCTCATCTTCTACCAAAACACCGTACGGAAGAGATGATATCAGCGTCTTGAGTTTTATTGTAGCCTGTCTAGAATTCTCTTCAGCTTCTTTCCTAGCCGTAATATCCCTACTTACAGAAATCACTCTAATTTCGCCATCAGGACCTTTGATGGGAGTAGCTTTCATCTCTACATAAAGCCAATCACCGTTCTGATGCATACAACGATAATCAATATCTAATGTCTTCCATTTTTCTACCATATCATGAAAGAAGTGAAACACCTTTTCCCAATCATCTGGATGAATGTGTTTAATTGGGTAACTTCCAATATAATCATCCAAATCCATACCTAAAACAGTTGTATGAGAAGGTGATGCATACAGAACTAATCCATCCTTAGCTAGGACAGCAACCATATCAGACATATGTTCTGATATAAATCGATAGTTGCTTTCATTTTCTTTAAATGCATCTATATTCGGGCGTCGTGATGTTAGATCAGTTATTGTTCCTGAAAAGGAAACTAGCTCATCGTTCTTATTAAAGTCGGCCCTCATGAACAAATGAAAATCTTCTATTTTACCTTTCTTTGAAACCAATCGTATTTCCTTGGCTACTGCCTCTTTACTATGTTCAATTAGAGATTTAAATTGTTCTTGTAAAGTTTCATGATAATCACTAATCACAAAATGAAAGATGGAATTCCCTATTATTTCTTCATCTGTATAATCTAATAAACTCTTCCACCCTGAATTCAGGGAAACAAACGTCTGCTGTCGATCCAACATAAAGATAACAGCATTTTCAACATTGAGGAACTCTTGATACCTCTCATCACTTTTATTGAATTCCATATCTCCCACTCCATTTTGATATAATTAGTTGATTATTTAAAGGATCTGGAAATGTCCCTACTTTTAGGTAAGACAAATAAGCTATTTCCAATAAGGATTTAGCTTTTTCCCATTGGTAGCCCAGCCACCTTAGGTTCCCCCTCTAGGCCTGCAGCTTTGCGTCCTCATTTTTCAATAAGTTTGCCGTTTTCAAATTGATCTATATTAAATTAAAATACTAATCGCTAGCATTTCGGCGAGAGGTAAGCGATTATATATCGGGTGTCTTTTGTCATATCCTTCTCTATTAAGAAAGTCATTTCACCATTGTATCATACTATAAGAAAGAACAGATTTTGTTGAATAGAATGGCTGATACTATGGAAAAGAACAAAAAAATGACCTACCCTTTGGGCAAGTCAAGTGCTTGGTATGCTAATTGATATTTTCCACCTTCAGCTACTTCTGAATGATATAAGGCTTTAAGTGCAAAACTTTTTTCAAGATCGTGTTCATCCATCATTTCTTTTAAACGCCCTTGTAATTCTCTATTCTCTTTGACTAGCTGTTTCATTTGTGATTTTATAAACTTCATGAGAAAATCCCCTTCCTTCCAACTCAATTCTATCCACCAAGTATAGCATGGATGATTTACAAGAATTCTATAGTTTCTAAAACAAGAACATAACGACTAGTATATACAGGTACTTTTTTAAAACAGTTCATTACTAATAAGTCGTTTTTCTGTTCAATTTCCCCTATAATCCACTCTCAATAAACAAATAGACACCTGTAAACAATAAAATCATATAAGTAAATATACGAAATACCTTTTGGTTAATTGATTTAAATAAGAGTTGTCCAACAAACAGACCCATTATAAGTAGAGGGAGGGCTAAGCCACTTGAAACCCAGATTGTCTTATTTGTTCCAACGAAGATCACTTGAATAACCAAACTTACAAAATAGATAAATAAATAAAATGCAAGTGTAGTGGCTCTTAATTGTTCCTTTTGAGTTTCTGTTCCTGAAAAATATAATAATAATGGAGGCCCTGGCATTCCTATACTCGTTGTGAGAGCACCTGAGAAACCACCTACTATTAGATCTCTACCTTTGTTCTGTTTTATGCGAAATTTAAGCATTAGCAACAGTGTAAGCGCTAAGATGATAATGCCTACCCCTATCTTTAATTTACTAATGTCGACCAATAAGAAAATGATAATGCCTGCCGGTAAACCCGCAACACTTCCAATCACAAATCTTTTAAGCAGGACAAAATCAATATCCTTTCTTATTTTATTTAATAAAACACAAGATATAACTAGAGATAGGACCAAGTTAATTTGAATTGCTTCAGCTGGTTCAAATATCAATAAAAGAAAAGGGGTAGCCAAAATAGAAAAACCAAATCCAGTGCTCGTTTGTAGGATAGAGGCTACTAAAATGATAACGGTAAAAATCAATATGTCCAACATATACATGTTTACTTCCTTTCATTCAGACATATCTCTCCCAAATTGTCATTTTTCTTATCTATTGTTATTAGCACCACATCAAATACAAACAATCACTTCACGAATAAATAACCCCTTTTTGGCAACAGCCCGATCTATAATCGAGAAGTTTGCCTTTATTAGGATTTCATCAATCGGTTCAACAGTTACAACAACCACTTTCTTTGCAAATCTCCGTGCACTTTGGAGCATTTCGAGTTGTTCTTCTGGCGTAATAACAGAACACAAATTGTAAGGTAAATCAATAATGGCTACGTCATATTGGTTAACAACCTCACGGATATCCGCTAGATTCACCTCTCCAGTAAGACCAAAGTATTCGATATTTTCTCTTGCTCCATCAAGGATAAGATAATTCCGATCGCTTCCCACTATATCAATGCCCATTGATCGAGCTTCAACTAGTACCGTCCCAATCCCACAGCAAGGATCAATTGCCTTTATTCCACTTGGATCTGGAATCGCAATATTCACAATCGCTCTTGCGTCACGAGTATTAAGCGCAGTTGAATAACTATGTGGCTTTTTTTGATGGTGCAACCATACTGGTTCACTTTTAACATAGTCACCGAATACCCATCTTCCATTTACATTCAAAACACCAAACAATCGATCTGGATGATGGAAATCTGCTTCGCTGCTGACTTGTAGTCCAATTTCTTTCTCTACTTTTCGCCGGTATTTAAATCCCTCTTTTTCCGTTTTCGGAAGATCGCCATTTTGTACATAAATCACTTTGAACGTTGCCCCGTTTAATTGTAAATCTGATACCTGTTTGACCAGATCTTGAAGGCTTTCCCCCTCAAAAATCACACCTATTCTCTCCTTTATAAAGGGACTACGGGATGGATCAACTTTAATGCAGCTTTCCAAAACACTAGAAGTAGACTCCTCCCCAAAAAAGGAGCGCATTTCCAGAGCACACAAGGATCTCTCATCCTCAGGGTAGGAATAAGTATATAGATAACACATTATTTTACTGTTATGATTTTTCACTGTATTTTCATCCTTTAATAATCAAATTCAACTCTAGCGCTATTTCTCAGTTGTTTACTTCTTATCCATTATAACAAAAATACACTATGTTAAAGTTTCCCAACTGTGTCTCATGAGTTGATAATCCTTTTACCATGGTTTACTCTCTAAAAATATGTAGGACAATACCCATTAACATTTGTGCATGGGAATTAATTAAAATACATTCTATTATTATAAATAGAATGTGCTCCTATCCAATTAGCGGAAGAAGCACATTCTACCCAAAACAATGCATCTGTCTAAGAGCTTTTAGTAGTAAGTTGGTCTGTTTAATCTAAGGCTCTGTTAAACTTGATTGTTGGCTTTCCGAGGGCATTCCTGGGAGCCTCCCCCGGCGCGAGCTCCTGTAGGGTCTCCCATTGACATGCTTCTCCCGTAGGAGTTCCATGCCCTCCACACCTATCAACAAGGTGTAAATAATCAACATTGAGCTTTAACAAAAGCCTACTCTAAAAAAGCCGGTCAATCTTTCTTATAGGAACGAATTCTAGCTTTTTTAAAGCCTTGGTATGATTCAATAACCGCAAATAAAATAAAGAGAAAGATTATTCCCCATCCCAAATTATCGACACTAAATAAGTTCGTCATATAATCACTAAATTCCGGTCTAAACAAGTTAGGGTTACACAATATCAAGATAAATACTATTGTCGTTGCTAACTGATAGATAACATTAAAAATAGCTAATTTTATTGTCCATTGCCTAGAGGTTAATTTCCAAATTGCAATAGCTATCTCTAAAGCAATCAGAATCACTATGAATGGCCAATAAGAAAGTAAAACCTCATGATTGAATGTTGGAGTAATAAATACTAGACCATCTTGACCCTTTTCATAAATTCCGACAATACTTGATGCATAAAAGTATACAGTTACCCAAATCGCCGTCCAAAGCAAACCTACAAACACTTCTACCTTTGAAATTGCCTTTTCTTTTGCGATATACGTGATCTCTTTCAAATCATCTGGTGTCCACTCTTTCATTCCTGTTATTAGGTGCTGATCTTTCATATCAATGCGTTCAATAATCGCAAACACCAATGTTAACCAAAACCATACTTGTATCGTAGCACTTAACATTTGCCAGATTCCGACTCCAATTATGTCTAATATGACATTTAACACCGCTTCTTCTCCCGTGAATGACACGATATTATTAGCAATGATCGAAATTAGAGTAATCATGACAACTATTGGTACGATCATTTTTAACAAATTAATATATATTCCAAAGAATTGAGGTCCAATTAGATGCATTGGTCTATCAAGATAACCACTAGCCAATTTAGCCGGGTTACCTAATTTGGCAAGCGTGGACTTTAAGTCCTGCTCCGTAAAATCATCTTCTGGTAGCATATCCTCAATTGTCGACCTCAGCTCAAGAGCAATATCTTCTCGTTTTTTATCGGGGAGCCTTCGTGTAACCTCCTGAATATAAAGATCAATCATTTTCATTGGTTTTCTCTCCTTTTAATAAAATACTAAGCTCATTGGATGTCTTTTCCCATTCGTTCTTTAGTTGTTGAAACGTTTCAATACCAAAGTCACTTAATACATAGTACCTGCGTGGTCTACTTTCAGAACGATCCCAACTACTTGTCACTAATTCCTGTTTTTCTAACCTACGAAGCAATGGGTATAACGTGCTTTGATCAATTGAAATACCACTACCTTCTAATAATTGGACAAGGGAATATCCATATTGTGGAGTTCGCAATTGACTTAATACAGCTAACGTTAACGTCCCTCTCCTCAATTCAGTCATTAATGAATGAAGTATCGAATTCATTTATTCACCTCATTTGTTTCTTACTTGAATAACATATATAACGTATAGTATGTATCATACACTATATGAGTTACAGCATCAACCAATTATTTACATTCTTTTAATTTAGAGTAAATTATTGCATCAGTAGTCATACAACATTTAAAAGAAAACACAAAAAAACATCTAAATTTTGAATGTTAATTTAGATGTCAAAAGCTATTCACCGTAGATAATGTTCCTTTAATATTATTAAGTTCACTTTTTTGCGCCAAGCTATTTTTCCTTATCTTTGATAATTAAGTAACCAACCAATGCCAAACCTATCGACTACGTTTGCATGTACTGCACCCCAAAATGTAAATGATACTGTTACCATATGAAGTTCCCCATGTAAGCACTTGTCATCATCACTCTTCTGAATATTGCTAATTTCCCCACCAAATAAACCTTGGTAATACTTACTTCTTGGCAGTTATCTACAAATACATATGGACTAGCACTTTTCATCATCATTCCTCCTTTGGTTTGATTATACTTTGCTTGTTTATCCTACATCCCTGTGAGTACTAAATAATTCCACTTATTATACCTTTGCATAAAAGCTCTAGCAGGCAAAGTCTTACTCCCCAAGCTGCATATCGAGCACTTAATTAAATTAGTAGACCAAATTGAAAACCCAAAGTATGTATACAAAGCACCGTTTATATCAAGGTAATATTAATTGTCCTCTTCAACAAAAGGTACATTACTTTAACATTCAGCAAAAGGATATTCTATCGAAGATCCTTTTTCAGTACCGATAACATCTCATTATTTTTTATAGATTATTCATAACAATACAGTGGAGTTTAATAAAGCTTCCATCCTATTATTGTTGGTAAAGAGGATATTCTATTGCTTTTAGTAAATAATAAAAAAAAAGGAGGGAAGGTTAATGGATGTCAAGAGATTAACACCTTCAGAAATATCAAATTTGTGGAATTCCTATTTAACAAATACAATGGCTATGGGCGTCACCAAGTATTTTATTGCTAAGACACAAGATGAAGAGTTACATACTATTCTTGAATATGCAGAGGAAATTGCGATAATTGAAGTTGAAAAGTCTAAAATATTTTTAGATGAAGCGAAACAGCCCCTTCCACAAAAGTTTGATAAAGATGATGTGGATTTGAATGCTCCTGCAATTTGTACGGACAATTTCACGCTGATTATCAAGTATAATTTAGCCCTAATAGCAAACGTTGCTTATTCATTATCTCTAAGTACCTCTACTCGTAAAGACATCCGTGAGTTTTATCAAGAATGCCTTAAAAACTCGGCAGAACTTTTAAACCGATTAGCTGATTTATTGATAAAAAAGGGGCTTCATCATCCTGAAGTTCATATCCCAACTCCAAATCACGTTGAAAAAGTCAGCAAACAAACCTTCTTAGCAGGATGGTTTACAGATCGTCGTCCAATTAACGCACTAGAAATTAGTCAACTAGAATATAATTTCAAGTGCACGGAATTTCATAAAACCTTTATGAAAGTTTTCGCGCAAATTACGACCTCCAACGAATTAAAGAAACATTTCCAACGTGGAGTTGAAATTTCCCAAAAACAATTAGAGGTTTTTCAGTCCATTTTTACTGAAAATGGTTTGCCTAAAATGCCAACGTGGGAAAGTGAACTTACGGATACAACGGTATCTCCATTTTCGGACAGATTAATGTTGTATAAAATGACATTATTAACATCAGTAACTGCTGGCCGATATGGCAACGCGCTTTCAAGCGTTCAGAGGAAGGATCTAGGCACCCATTTTATGCGTTTGATGGCTGAAACTCTGCAATACGGGGAAGACAGTGTAAATCTTATGATTGAACGTGGATTTATGGATCAACTTCCAATGGCAAAAGAAATACCAACAGAGCCTTCCTCAATGTAACAAGCGATGGAAAAATCCAAGATAATTGAAAAGTACTTTGGAGTATTGCTCTACCAGGTTTGGCCAACTTTTAAATCAAAAATACCTAAAGGGAATTACTTTTCTACTATTAGAAATGCTCATCAATGTACAGGAGAATTTTAACGAAATCATCCTATTAAGCTTTGAGGGTAATATACATAAAGCCCTTCAACAAACTAATTACCAATGGTTAATGTTTTATCCTTGTCTTTATTTCTTTGCGATATGAGATGCATATAAAGATGCAGGGGGAGGAAAGGAAAAACCTTATACTTTTCTTCCTTTTATATTTACGGATTATTTTGTAACAGTTGGTTTCATTTATTCGAAGACTTTGGTTCTATTTGGAATGATGTTAGGTCCTGTTTGGCTACCAATGATATTTGTTATCCCTGGTGTATTCATAGGTTTGTTTATTAGAAATGTTCTTAACCGTTTGACTTTTGATTAAAAGGAATTTAATTGAACAATGCCTGTAACTAAAGAAACAATCAAAGGATCTCCAAAT
>NZ_JCAXET010000061.1:0-222 GCF_059758525.1 Metabacillus sp. GQ13 | reverse complement strand
CCCTTGATCGCTCTTATAGATATAGCTTGATTCCACTCCACTGATGTACGTTGATATCGGTTAACTACGTTGGTTTTCTCAGAAAATCGTTTTCCACATTCACATACATAACGACGTCTTTTATAAAATAATTGAGTCTTTCTTTCAAACCATTTTAAATGTTCGATTCGTTGTAGACGATAATCATGAATTCGCTTTGTTGATCTATTACAACTAGGACAC
>NZ_JCAXET010000060.1:0-226 GCF_059758525.1 Metabacillus sp. GQ13 | reverse complement strand
GCGTGTCGTTGCATTGTTGATTTCCAACCATCAACGATATCTTGTGCCTTCATAGAACTTATTTCTAATGGTGTAGGGAATAAGCGAAGAGTAGCGATTGCACCTTTTCCTTTCACGTCTTTAAAGACTTGGCGAAGTTCAGGAAAAACGATATCTACCCAACGATTGATTTGATTAACAGCACTAACAAATCTCTTAACAGTCATATCACGGTTAGCCATTAAAA